>CAIWUD010000469.1 GCA_903915775.1 uncultured Chloroflexota bacterium
ACTGCTGGTGGGGGTGGCACTGCTGGTGGGGGTGGCGCTGCTGGTGGGGGTGGCGCTGCTGGTGGGGGTGGCGCTGCTGGTGGGGGTGGCACTGCTGGTGGGGGTGGCACTGCTGGTGGGGGTGGCACTGCTGGTGGGGGTGGCGCTGCTGGTGGGGGTGGCACTGCTGGTGGGGGTGGCACTGCTGGTGGGGGTAGCTTGCACCGTCGCTACAGAGGGGCTCGGCGAAGTCGGTGTAGGAGCATTGCAGCTAGCCAGCATGCCCATGCACAGTAGTAGAAGCCATAGAGATGGCCGAAAACCAGCGATACTATGGTAGTAGTGCACAGATCACCTCACACCGCGACCGGCTCCCAGGGCTACAGGAGGTTGCCTGATTTTCATCTAGTACCTGTTCACGTTTGGGGTAAGCCGACGACAGGGCAACCACGGGGGGTGTCCGTGCAGGGGGGCGCCACGAGGGCGAGACGCCCTCGCTCCAGGAGAAGGGTGAACAGGTACTTCATCTACCGCCTTGTTACATACGATCCCGTATAGTGTATCATACGAGTCTATGTCCGCCAAGAAGCTCAAGCCGCTCAAGCAGGTGAAGCCCTTCTATTCCCGGGCTAACGCTCCTGAGCTCTACGGGCTATTTCCGTAACGGTTCACCGTTAAGCCAAGCCAATGGGAGGGCAACCAGGGGGGATTGCCCCAACCGTCGGTTTGCGGAATGGTCGGGCAACCACAGGGGTTGCCCTGCCGTGCCATTCTAGAGAGCGAGATCCGCAGCACCCATGCGCCGTACGGCATCCAGATTCAGATCAACCCCCAGACCCGGGCCGGTAGGGATGGTGAGCATGCCATCGCTATCAAGGCTCCATCCACCTAGGGTTAGATCATCGATATAGGGCGAGCCGGTGCAATACTCAACCAGGTCGGTGTCGGCGAAGGCGGTAGCAAGCTGGAGGTCGGCAGCTAGGCCGATCGCAGTATTCCAGCCATGGGGGATGAAGCGAGCGCCATGCTCCTCGGCCATATAGGCGATGCGGCGCTCTTCGCTGATCCCACCAACTTTCGTCACGTCGGGCTGGACGATATCAAAGGCACCGGCACGTAACCAGGGGAGGAAGGATTGGCGCCGGGTGAGCACCTCGCCACCAGCGATGGGTAAGGGGGCAGCACGGCGCAGCATGGCGTACTCTTCGAGCGCATCGGGATGGAGCGGCTCCTCAAACCAGTCTACGCCGTAGCTGGCGAGCATCTCGGCGGCCCAGAGGGCCCACTTGTAGCGGTTGCCCCAGTGGGCATCACTGCCGCCCGCATCGACCATGAGTTGGCAATCTGGGCCGATGGCGTCGCGTGCGGCACGGACGATCGCCTCATCCATGGCCCGACTCTCGCGCCCGAAGGGTCCCCAACCGATTTTGAAGGCGCGAAAGCCGCGCTCTTTCAACACCAGAAGATCTTCTGCCATTCTGTCCGGTGCGCGCATCAGCAGCGATGCGTAGGGCTTGACCCGTTCCCGGTAACAGCCGCCAAGGAGACGGCCAACCGGTTGGCCGGTTGCCTTCCCGAGAATGTCCCAGAGGGCAATGTCGATCCCGCTGATCGCGTGGGTCACCGAACCGCCACGCCCCTGCCAGAAGGTGTGCTGATGGAGCTTTTCGCTCACCCGCATCGGCTCAAGCGCATGCTCACCAAGGTAGAGCGGTTCGAGGAGGCGGAGTGCGGCATTCACCAGGTGATCGCTAGTAAAGACACTCCCAATGCCGGTGAGCCCTTCGTCCGTCCGCACGATGATGAGGGTATGGACGCAATCGTCTGGAGTCAGCTCACTGCTCCAGCCACCCTCGGGGGTGGCACCACGGAGGCCCAGAGCCTCTATTGCGCGAATGTTCATGGTGATTATTCCTTTTCGGCTACGCCGACTTTGTAGTTCGGCGACACCAGGGCTAGGTTAGGGTGTTTGTGGAGGGCTGTGCCCTCCACGCCTCCCCGTGACGGCTACGCCGAGGGTAGGGTCTGGCAATACCAAAGCTCAGTTGGGCTCTTTGGTGGAGGGCCTTGCCCTCCACGCCTCCCCGTGACGGCTACGCCGACTTTGTAGTTCGGCGACACCAGGGCTAGGTTAGGGTGTTTGTGGAGGGCTGTGCCCTCCACGCCTCCCCGTGACGGCTACGCCGAGGGTAGGGTCTGGCAATACCAA
>CAIWUD010000470.1 GCA_903915775.1 uncultured Chloroflexota bacterium
CCCCACCATCACACCCCATTGACGTTGCGAGAGTGCTCGTTCGGCCCACACCCTTAGGTTCTGCGATTCATGCATGGTTGAATGACTTCCTTACCGTTCGCTTATTTCTTGAGGTGGTTCAGACGAATGCGCAACCAGTCGCAGATAGCAGGTATCCTCCAGGCCCGCCAGCGCCAGCAGGCGTTGTTGCAGGGTCGTCAGTGAGGTCAGATGGCGAATGACCTGGGTCGGCAGTTTGACCACGGTCAGCGTCAGGTTGCGGAATGCCTCTAGCACACGCTCGTCCGTGGGGCGGTTCGTCGTGCAGTTTAGTTGGCCAGCGTATATAGTGGACCCAGGAATCTAGACACTTAGCCGACCAGGGTTCCGTACAATAGGACGATGAAAAAGTCTTACACTGCGAGCTTCAAAGCCCAGGCCGTCCTAGAGCTGCTGAAGGAAACCAAAACCCTCAATCAACTCGCTGCCGAGCTGGAGGTCGCGCCCAGTGTCCTGCGCGAGTGGAAGCTGGCCGCGCTGCGGGGGCTGCCGGACGTGTTCGAGCGCCGGGACTCGGTCAGTGAGCTGCGCGCCGCCCACGAGCGCGAGCTGGCCGAGCTGTACGCGGAGATTGGCAAGCTCACCACGCATGTCAATTTCCTGAAAAAAAAGCTACCGTCTTAACCCACCGTGAGCGGTGCGACCTGGTTGAGCGCACGCCCGAGGCCTTGCCGCTCCGCACCCAGGCCGACTTGTTAGGGCTCAGCCGAGCCAGTCTCTACTACGAACCCGTGCCGCCATCGCCGGAGGAGGTGGCGCACAAGCATCGGATTGACGAGATCGACACGGCCCATCCGTTCTATGGCTCGCGCCGGCTCACCGTCTTATTGAGTGAGGAGTTTGAACCGCTTACTCGCAAGCGTGTGCAGCGCTATATGCAGGAGATGGGCATCGCCGGCATCGCCCCTGGCCCGAATCTGAGCAAACGGGCGATGCAGCATCGGATCTACCCCTATCTTCTGCGCGGCGTGACCGTCAATGCACCCGATCACGTGTGGGGAAGCGACATCACATACGTACGTCTTCGCACTGGCTGGCTCTATCTGGTGGCGATCTTGGACTGGTATTCGCGCTACGTGGTGAGCTGGGCCTTGGACGACACGTTGGAACTGCCCTTTGTGCTCGATACGGTGGGCCAGGCTCTGGCTATCGCCAGGCGGCAGATCTGGAATACCGACCAGGGCAGTCAGTTCACCAGCCCCCAGCTCACCGGCCTGCTCGAGCAGGCCGGGGCGCAGATCAGTATGGATGGGCGCGGGCGAGCCTTCGATAACATCTTCACCGAGCGCTTCTGGCGATCACTCAAGTACGAGGAAATCTACGTACACGATTACGGCAGTCCGCGTGAGGCTCGTCAGGGCATTACAGAATACATGCGATTCTATAACCACGAACGGCCCCATCAGGCGCTCGATTACCGCCGCCCCTGGGAGGTATACCAAAGCTAGAGCTTCCCGAGCGTGGCACCTGCTGCCACCGTAGCCGGGGTAGTCGCCCCGGTCAAGGGGCCGCGGTGCGGCTAGAACCCTTGACCGGGGCAACCACCCCCCGGCAGGGGGGCGCCTGTCGCCAACGTCGGAACGCACTATCTGGGACAACCAATGGTGTCAAGCCTTTCAATGGGTGTGAGGAGGCACCCAAACGGAAAACTGCCCGTTTTAGTGTCTTGACAAAGGGGTCCACCATAACCTGCCCACCCTGCTCAAGGACACGGGCGGCACGAGTACCGCCGCTTGACGGTGCGTAGCCTGCTCTGCTGGTGAGCTACAGCGACTGGCCGCACCTGGCTCAGGCGTTTGAAATCGTGCACATCAGTCAGGTAGGACGACAGATCGGCCGCGAGGAGCACTACGGTATCACGAGTACGCCTGCTAAACAGCTGTCGGCCCTGTGTGCTAAGCTACCCTTGGACAGATCGGAACCGGAAACCCGTTGCAAACCAGGGTGGTAGAAGGATTGACCAATGGCCTCCAAGCGTACTGCCC
>CAIWUD010000471.1 GCA_903915775.1 uncultured Chloroflexota bacterium
CAGCGCTACCCCCCCCAGCAGTGCCACCCCCGCCAGCAGTGCCACCCCCGCCAGCAGTGCCACCCCCGCCAGCAGTGCTACCTCCACTCCTGTCGAATCAACGCTTCAGGCGCAGATCGAAGGTTTCGGATACAACCCCGAACCGATTACTATTCGTGTTGGCACTACCGTGAAATGGGTCAATCTTGACCTATCACCACACAGCGCTACTGCCCTGGATGGCACCTTCGACTCAGGTCTACTACGTCAAGGGGAGACCTTTGCTCAAACCTTCACGAAACCAGGTGAGTATCTCTACTACTGCACACGCCATGGCGGCATGGAGGGCAACGTAATCGTAAAGCCTTGAAGCAGTAGCGCGGGCCATACCGGCACCAAGACTCGTGCGTTTGTCGAAGTCATTCACCGTTCACGGGCCTTTGGGCGCGTGGCTGTTCGCAGTTGGGGTAAACCAACGGCAGGGCACCCACGGGGGGGTTGCCTATACGGAGGGAGGGGCGCCACACGGGCGAGACGCCCTTGCTCCAGGAGAAGGGTGAACAGGTACTTAGGCGCTTCCTCCCACCAGCCCGAGCAGTAGATTCATGGCATATACTCACACCCGATAGTGGGCGACACGCTCCTCATCGAGTTCGACACCCAAACCGGGGCGCTCTAATGGCCTGGCTGAACCTGCACTGATTGGCAGCGGTTCGGCGAGGAGATCCGCCTCGTAGAAGAAGGGCCCCAGGATATCGCACGGGAACTCCTCTGCACCAATGCCGGACGAGGCCATGGCCAGATGGATCATGGCGGCACTCGCAACTCCCAGCTCCAGATTACTCCCAACCGTACAGGTAAGGCCTGCCGCCTCAGCGAGGGCAGCCACTTTGCGCCCCGCACTCAGTCCTCCCCCCTTGCCAACGTAGATCGAGAGGATGTCAGCAGCACCAGCACGGGCAATGCCCATCGCATCCTGGATCGTGTAGAGACTCTCGTCGGCCATCACGGGCACCGGCACCTGCCGTCGCACATCGGCCATCCAAGTCAGATCGAGTGGTGCGACGGGCTGCTCCGCGAAGTAGATACCATAGTCGCAGATACGGCGAATGGTCTGGATGGCGACCCGTGGCGCCCACCCACCATTCGCATCGATACCGAGGCGGATGTTCGGCCCGATCGCCTCGCGCACCGCACGCACGCGGGCGACATCCTGCTCCGGCTCGATCCCCACCTTCACCTTCATCGTACGAAAGCCCTGCTCCACCGCCCAGACGGCAATCTCAGCCGCTCGCGCTGGCTCAAGCCCAGAGATCGAAAACTTGGTCGGCACGAAGTCGCGTACTGCGCCACCAAAGAGGCGATAGAGCGGTAGTCCGGCCACCTTGCCGACGAGATCCCAGAGGGCCATCTCGATCCCGGCTTTCGTGAAGACGTTCCCCGCCAAGACCCGCGCCATCTTTGTGCTCAACCGCTCGACCTGCGTTGGATCGGCACCGATCAACTGTGGTGCCAGGTAGGTCTCGATGACGTGTACCGCCGTCACCTGATCCTCACCGCTCCAGTTAGGTGTACACGAGACCTCGCCGAGCCCAATGAGCCCTTCGTCGGTATGGATCCGCACCAGGACAAAGGGCGAGACGTTGTGAACGCCACGTCCACCACGGATCGCCCGCGCCTGGTTGATTGGTACCCGCACGGGGATAGACTCGATCTGTGTGATCTGCATGGGGTAAGGACTCCTCTAAGTATGCTTCAGTTTCGACCGCGCCGATGTGGGCAGTTAGCATTTCCAAGGATACGTTGGTTTTTTATCAGCAAGGGTCATCGTTGGGTATCTGACTCAACTGTGCATCCAGCAAGAGTAGAAATGGCTCAGGTTTCAAAATAGTGGTAGCCTCGTACGCCCCAAGTTCAAGCAGATCCTGGTCACGAGTCACAAGATAGGTCGCCTGTGCTTCAACCGCACACGCAAGGAACTTATCATCTTTCGGGTCACGACAAGCACCGGGACGCTCGATCTGTCCAGCAGTCCATATCGCATCGGCCTCGATAAGTGTAAGCAGTGGTCTTGGATCAGCAATGAGGCGCGCCCGGAGCGCTGGGCGTTGGAGAACCGCCCGCATTTCTGCAACGATCTGGGGCGATGTAATCAACACAAATGATCTGTTTTGCCAGTGAGCCATGAGCTCAGTCAATGGTGGGCGCTGGGTGAGAAGATAGCCAACGATCAGGTTGGTATCGATAACTGCGCTGATGGTCATCGTGTTGATGTTATGTGCGACTGCGTCTCTTGGTAGACCTCCTGCCGTGCCTGTTCAACAAGTGCTTCGGCTTCCTCTTCGTCCATTGTCTGACCAGCTTCGCTCTGTACCCGACCGATGGCTTGTACCGCAGCGAAACGATTCTGGCGAATTGCGTCGGCTTCGCGTTTAAGGTGGAGGTAATGTTGGTACTCGGTATATGAAAGAATGGCAGCCATTGGCTTACCATGGGCCTCAACAATGATCGTACTTCCCTCCGTACGCGCCTGATCGATAATGGCACGAGTATGCTTCTGGAGCTCCTTAGAACTGATGATGCGCTCACTCATAATTACTCACCTCTGCTGAAAGGTGTGAGAGTTAGATATGCCTCGGTTTCGGTTGCGCTGATGTGACTGTCTGGCACTACCAAGACTAGGCTGAGTCTTTTGTAGAGGGCTTCCACCTCCACCCCTCCCGTCAAGTATGTGACACTCCGCAGCCACTAAAGTGGCGCGGCTTCTCGCGGTTGCCCGCGAGCTACATGCCCGGTATCGCGGGAACTACGGCGGAACGGCCGCCGATACCTGACGGAGCGCGGCTGCACATGCCCATAGAAGCCATGCACGGCCTTACTCACGTGATTGACGGCCCCAACCGCATCGCGGTGGCCGACAAACCCGCACGCGGAGCAGCGGTAGCGCCGTCCGTCGGGTTTGTTGTGGTTCCCACAGCAGGGACAGGTTTTCGAGGAGTAGGCTTCGCTCTGACGTTCGAGCACGATGCCCGCAGCAGCGAGTTTGTAGGTGAGGTAGTCTCCTTGTTTGCCGTGCGACCAGCCGCTCACCTTCTGCTGGGCATTCGTGTGCAGGCGCTTCCCGTTGCCGATGTTCCGCACCTCACCGACGACCAGGCGCTTCGCCCCTTGCGCCCTCGCGTGATTCGTGATGGCCCGTGTGACCTTGTGCTCAATAGCACGCCGCTGGCGCTTGTTGCGGGCGCGCAGGAAGGTCTTGCGGCGGGCGAGGCGCTTCCAACGACGCGAGCCCTTCTGTTTGCGGGCCAGCGCCGCCTGGAGGCTCGCCAGTTGCTTGTGGCGGTACTGGTTGATCGCCCGCAGGTCGCGGGCAGTGAAGATGACCACCTCGCCCTGTTCGTTCGCCACGGCGGCCGGGTGGATCTCACCTAGGTCGGCAGCCAGGGTCGCCTGGCCCGGCGGCTCCGGGGCCGCCTGCCCATCGTCGACCACCAGATGCCACTGGTGACGGCGGCTGATCGGCTCGTAGACCAGCCGCATCTCCACGAACAGCGTGGGCGGCAGGACGGCCAGTTCCGGCGGGAGAGCCACGACGATCGGCGTCAAACCTTTCGCCCGCGCCAACCGCAGACGGTTGCCCTCCTGTTTCATCCCCGTGGCCTTCCACACGGTGGTGCGGTAAACCTTGCGCCGGTACGGGTACTTCGCCCCCCGCCCCCGGTTCGCCTTCGCGGTCTTGCATGCCTTCTGGCAGCCCTGCTGGGCGGCATCTCGGCTATGGGCGTGCAGGGTACTTGGCCCAAAGGAGTCGTTCAGCCGCTCATCGGCTACTGGCGAGAGCCAGTGGCCGGTACGACGGTAGATGCGGTAGTGCCAGACGAGCACATCGGTGGAGGTGCGCCCACTTTCGCGGTTCAGGGCGTCGGCCTCCTCCCGTGGCAGGCCGCAGGGCAAGAGGTGGGTTCGGATCATGGATACCTCTTGAACATTTGTACGATGCCATGGTATTGTACCGCACGACAACGCCATCCGCAAGGGCTCAAGCCTGCGAGAAACCCGCCTCACCGCTCGCCCTCAAGGGCGGCGGGTTCCCGAAGGTCATGGCAGGCGATCCAATCCATCGCTCTCAGTCGTGACGAATTCCGTTTCAATCTGGCGTAACTCTTGTTGAATATCGGGATCATTGGCCATGGCTGTCAGATCGCTTTCAGGAATGTGAGGGATACGAAGCGTCGCGTGGCGGATACGATGAGCAAGATGCTCGATCAACCACAATTGGTCGTTGAGTGAGAGTTGGTCAATATCTGCTGCGAGCCGTTCTACACAAGATATACTCATATCGTACTCCAGGTGTCGGCAAGATTTCGAGACGAACACTGAACAAAAGTTCTCTTTTACGTCGTTGTTCCGTAGCAGTGTACCACGAGCATATAGTGTTCACTGGACAATAGAATAGTTAATAGAGTACGGCACAAGGTGCGCCTAACGGCGCGCGTCAAGCGCAGGGCCGCCGTTGCCCCGTCGCCTGCGCGCGAGGGTTGGGCGTCCCGTCTCGCGAGTTCCAACTCGTACGATTTCTATCTGTCAGCACCCCTCGCCCAGCAGCTCTACCAGCTCCGCGATCACCTGCAGC
>CAIWUD010000472.1 GCA_903915775.1 uncultured Chloroflexota bacterium
ACCGATGAGACCTTCTTTGGCGAGGAGGCGGCCAATCGGCTGCGCGATCTCTACACCGAGCAGTCGAGCGTCCTGGAGGATGATAGTGGTGAGGATGTCGACCTCTCGAGTGCGGCGCTGCAGGTCTGGAATAGTGCGAGTAAGGCCGACCGACGTGCCGCGGCGGCGCTCGCACCGGTGGTGGGCGCAACCCGCCTGATCCAGGGCGAGGCTAGTGCCACCGCCCCGCCAGGAGTGGTGAGCTACCTGCGCTTCCCGGATGGTACAGATGCCATGGTGCGCGTCGATGGCAGCGGTCACCTCATCTCACAGTCGATTGCGGCCACCTTCCGGGCAATCGCCTGCGGCCCCGATACGCCGGCGCTGCCCAATGCTGCCAATCACGATGAACTGGTTACCGCAGGGCTGCAGACGGCGCTGCAAGAGCAGATCAGCTTCGCCGGGCAACTCGGCTCGCTGCGCAGTACCCGCCGCCAAGTCTACGAGCGCGTCAAGCGCTCTTTGGCCCACCATCAGCGCCATCCGACCCTCTTCTCGCCGCCGTTCCTGACCCATCTGCCGCCGCTGATCGAGGCGCTGCTGCGCTTTCCGCTGCGCGATGCGGCTCGTACCGCCCTGAGTCAGCAGATTCGCCTGGGCGCATCCGATGATGATGTGGCCTCCAATGCGCTGCGCCTCTACGATGATGATCGCCTGCTACTGGTCACTGATGCCGATGAGCCGAATGTGCCCGATCCGCAGATTGTCTGCTCTTTGGGCCTTGTGACCCCAGAATAGCCCTAACCCAACGGCGGGAGACGTGGAGGGTAAGGCTCTTCAGAGGGTTTCACTAGCATGGGCAAGGCACTCAGCTGTGAAAATGTGGTAGAAATTAAGAACATATAAGCTGTCTATGCTATAATGTTCTTCGATGCGATCGGCTTGAGGGGGTATGGAGAGTTTCGCTCTCCATACCCCTACGAAGAGATATGGAGGCAAACAGATGCTCCGAGCTCATCTCGCGCTCCCCTACGAGCAGATTGAAACGTTCTGCCGCCATCACCATATTCGTCGCCTTGCACTATTTGGCTCAGTCTTGCGCGACGACTTTGGAGCAGAAAGCGATATCGATGTTCTCGTCGACTTTGAGCCTGGCCATACTCCTGGCCTTGCGCTGATCCGCATGCAAGATGAGTTATCACAACTTTTGGGGGGTAGATCGGTTGATCTGGTCACGCCAAAGTTCCTCAATCATCGCATTCGTGCCACGATACTGGCTGAGGCTGAGGAGATTTATGCCCAAAGATGATCTCGTCTACATCGGCCACATGCTTGATATGGCTCAGAAAGTCGTCAGTAAAGTTCGTGGTATCTCACGACAGACATATAATGATGACGAAAACTTACAGTTTGCGTTGGTTCACCTCGTTCAAGTGATTGGTGAGGCAGCGCGACGTGTCTCTACCGCTGGTCAAGTGGCGTATGCCCACTTACCTTGGCGTGAGGTGATTGGGATGCGCCATAAAATTGTCCATGATTATATGGATGTTGATACAGATATTGTCTGGGAAGTGGTAACAAAAGATATACCGCCATTGATCGCGGAATTGACAGCAGTTGTACAGAAACACCAGGACTCGTGATGTTCGGATGGATGGTGCCGCCCCTCAGGGGATAGCGCCATTCCTGGAAATGGCTTTCTCGTACACCGAAACGCTCCGTAGGAGCCATGCCACGTCTGTACCGCCGTGGAGTGCATTCTGGGAGCCTGGGGGAAGCGACTGGCACGGATCCGCGGCCTTGGTTGCACCAGGTGGTACCGGTGCGGGCGGAACCGCCCGCGCTCCCGGGAATGGGTCACGTGAAGCCCTTTGAAGGGCACGGCCCCCTTCCCAAAAAACCTCACCCGGCCCTGCCGTTTCTACCGCACTCCCGCTTCGCGTAGCAATGTGTCAACCCATGTGGCAGCGGCGTCGCGTAGTGGCGGCTCGGCAGGGTAGCGGTAGTTTAAGCGCAAATCATAACTCCGCCGGTCGTAGAGGTCGTGGAGAATGCGGTTGAGATCAACCAGTGGCTCGGGATCGCCCGGGTAGAGTGGTAGCGCAAAGGCGGGGATGGGTTGCGCTACCTGAAAGGTCAATACCACGGCACGCGGGCGTTGGGCGGCGCGGCTGATCATGATCTGATAGTCGCTCGGCGCGCTGCGCCCTTTTAGCGGCATCGCTTCGCCGCCACGCAGCAGATCGATTTCGACGAGATTGGTCAGTGAGCTGAGG
Organism: uncultured Chloroflexota bacterium; assembly: GCA_903915775.1. GTDB lineage: Bacteria > Chloroflexota > Chloroflexia > Chloroflexales > Chloroflexaceae > Viridilinea. Next base: position 2,256 of record CAIWUD010000472.1, read on the forward strand.
ATCACGCGCCGCTTGCGCAAATATTGATCGCGCCCTTCGCCGGGACGCTTGTTCGCCGGCGAGAGGATTTCGAGCACGGTGACGACCTCGTTGGTGGTCACGGCCCGTACCTCGAGGTAGGTCTCGCGGAGCAGATCGGCCATGTCCAACTCGACGATCAGTCCGCCGTCGCCGCTGGTAAGCGGTTCCATCAGCGCATCGAGCGGCTGGGGCGTCAGTGGGCCAACGGCCACATCAGCGCGACCGGTGAAGACCAGATCGCCCGGCTCGTAGGTGTAGATCCGTTCCTCAATCGACACGTAGTAGCGCGGGCGGAGTTGTGGTGCCAGCAGATCGCTGAGTGCACTGATCAGGCTGTTAGGAACGTCGGGCCAGAGTGCTGGATGTTCAAGGTAGGGATCCATCCCAGGAAACGGCGTTGGCATACCATACCCTCCTTTGGTCGTAGGAGTATTGTAGCATGCGGCTTGCACGGTTCGCGGGACATTGGTAGACTTCATGTAATCAGACCCGAAAACGACTTGAAGGGCACGGTCCCCTTCCCAAAAAACCTCACCCGACCCTGGGAGTGCGACCCAAATGCACACCGCACCAAACATGGAAACCGCATGACTGACACCCTGCTCACTACCATTCAGCAGCAGCTTGATCGTGCCGCGCAACCCACAAGCCTCCGTGATCTCTTTGCGCAGACCCTGAACTGGGGGCGAGCCCAGGGGGGTGGTCAACAGTTGCGCGTCGCTGCACCGGTGAGTCAGACGCTGGTCGCCCAGCCGGTGGCCCAGCTCGGTACGATTCCGCTGTTCCGTATCGACTGGCCCGCTAGCAGCACGCCCGATGTCGCACAGCGTCGGGCGGTCTACCAGGCGCTCGCACAGGTGGCCGTCGAGCATCTCGTCTGCTATGTTGCCCAGGGCGGACGCCAGCTCTCCTTCGTCTGGGCCCGCGATCGCGGCGGTAAACGGGTTGAACTGCGTACCCTCCCCTACGAGCAGGCTACCCCGGCGCGTACGACGCTCGAGCGCCTGGCCGCCCTGGCTTTCCGCTTCGATGAGTTCGATCAGTTCGGTGGCGTTGCACCTACCACGGTGCTCGAGCGGCTGAATACGGCCTTCGATGTTGAGCTCGTCACGAAGCAGTTCTTCGCTACCTATCGGCGCTGTTTCGAGCAGGCTGAACAGCTGATCGAGGGGTTCGCCGATGCCAATGCGCGCCGCCTGTTTGTGCAGAAGCTCTTCAACCGCCTGATGTTCATTGTCTTCCTCGAACGCAAGGGCTGGCTGCGCTACGGCAACCGCCGCGACTACCTGCGGGCGCTCTGGGAGGCCCATCTGCATGAGCGGCTGGACGATGCGACGGCGACCTTCTACCAGAGCCGGCTGAAGCTGCTCTTCTTTATCGGGTTGAGTGCACCTAATGAGGTCAATGTCGTCGCGATTCGGCGCAACCATGTCCTGGAGGAGCGGATCGGGCTGGTGCCCTACCTCAACGGTGGCCTGTTTGAGGAGGAGGACGATGATCGCAATGGGGCGATTCTGGTGCCCGATGCGGCCCTGGAGGCGGCACTGATCGACCTCTTCTACCGCTTTAACTTTACCGTTTCGGAGAGTACGCCCTTCGATATTGAGGTCGCCGTCGACCCGGAGATGCTGGGGAAGGTCTTCGAGGAGCTGGTCACCGGGCGCCACGAGAGTGGTAGCTACTACACCCCGCGCTCAA
>CAIWUD010000473.1 GCA_903915775.1 uncultured Chloroflexota bacterium
CGAAACGACTCAAACTCACGGGAGGTGTGGAGGGCGTAGCCCTCCACAAAAGGAATCTACCCCAGCCCTGGTAGCGCCAGCGTGTGTAGTCGGCGCAGCCGAGACGACTCAAACTCACGGGAGGTGTGGAGGGCGTAGCCCTCCACAAAAGGAATCTACCCCAGCCCTGGTAGCGCCAGCGTGTGTAGTCGGCGCAGCCGAAACCGAAACCAAACCTCAGATGGAGAGCCATGAACGAGCGAAAGCAAATGTTGACCGCAGACGATATTCGGCGAGCGCTGGTGCGCATCGCGCACGAGATCGACGAGCGTAATGGCGGAATCCAACAGGTCGTCCTGGTTGGCATCCGCCGGCGTGGCGTGCCACTCGCCGAACGGATCGCCGCCGCAATCGCCGATTTTGAGGCGGTGGAGGTGCCGGTTGGTCAGCTCGATATTACGCTCTACCGTGATGATCTACGCATGCGTGGACCGGCACCACTCGTGCGTAAAACCCTGATTCAGCACGACATTACCGACAAAGTGGTCGTCCTGGTCGATGATGTGCTCTACACCGGCCGTACCGTGCGCGCTGCCCTTGACGCTATCGCCGATCTTGGTCGGCCCGCCTGTATCCAACTCGCCGTGTTGATCGATCGCGGCCACCGCGAGCTGCCTATTCGAGCTGATTTTGTGGGCAAGAATCTTCCAACAGCCCGTACCGAACGGGTGGAAGTCCATCTGATGGAGAGCGACGGTGTCGATGAGGTCGTGATTATGCGCCCTGCGTAGGACACCTTAGCGGTTTTTACAACCACCCATGCACCACAAACACCGAGCAGGCGCTCGGTGCTCCCAGGTTGGGGCAAGGCACGGTTCACATCAGCGTGACGAGCGTGCGGGAGGTGTAGAGGGCGTAACCTTCCACAAAAAAACCAACCCAGCCTTGGTCCCGCCAGGGGAAGTGTGAATAGGTACCCATCGTCACATCAGCAGGAGCAAACGTATGACTCCCGAGCCGGGGCGACGGCGTCACGTCATCGATCTCGATGACGTTTCCGCTGAGGAGATTGAAGCGATCCTTGAGACAACCGCCAGTATGAAGGAGGTGCTCTCACGCGAGATTAAGCAGGTTCCAGCGCTGCGTGGGCGGAACGTGGTCAACATGTTCTACGAGGAGAGTACCCGTACGCGGATCAGCTTTGAACTGGCGGCACGCGCACTCTCGGCCAACATCGTCAACTTTACCGCCCGCGGCAGTAGCGTTGAGAAGGGTGAGTCCCTCGTTGATACGGTACGCACCCTACAAGCCCTGGGTGCCGATATCATCGTGATTCGCCATAGTCAGGCCGGAGCGCCCTACCTGGCTGCCCACCACTTCCGTGGCGCAGTGATCAATGCCGGTGACGGTCGCCACGCCCATCCGACCCAGGCCCTGCTCGACCTCTTCACCATCCGTGAACGGCGTGGTCAGATCCGTGACCTGAACGTCGTGATCGTTGGGGATATTCTCCATAGCCGCGTGGCTCGCTCAAACCTCTGGGGCCTGACCCGCATGGGTGCCCGCGTCACCCTCTGCGCTCCGCCAACCCTCCTCGGTCCTGCCGCCTACTGGCGTGCAACTTGGCCCGAGGTGGTGATAAGCCACCATTTCGATACGGCCCTCGCCGATGCTGATGTGGTAATGGCTCTGCGCATTCAGAAGGAGCGTATGCAGGCTGGCCTACTCCCATCCCTCCGTGAGTATAGCCGTGCCTATGCCCTTACCCCCGAACGCCTGGAGCGTCTTGGTGCGCAGACGCTGATTATGCACCCTGGCCCGATGAATGAGGGTGTGGAGATCTGGCCCGAAGCCGTTGTTGCTCCGAATGCGGTCATCGAAGAGCAGGTGACGAATGGCGTCGCTGTGCGAATGGCCCTACTCTACCGCATGGCTGGTTGAGATCTGGAGGTTGCATGCGCTATCTAATCAGAAATGGTACCCTCGTCGACCCGATGCATCGTACTACTACGCGTAGTGATCTGCTCGTCAGCAACGGGCTGATTGAACAGCTGATCGTCCCGTCCGACACACAACGGATCGCCGATGCGACAGCCGAGGTGATCGATGCTCAGGGTTGCTTCATCGCACCGGGCTTTGTCGATCTCCATGTGCAGCTCCGCGAGCCGGGTGAAGAGCAGAAGGAGACGATCGCGAGTGGGAGCATGGCGGCAGCAGCGGGTGGCTTTACCACGATCTGTGCGCTGCCAACCAGCCGTCCAAGCCACGATAGTGCTGCGGTGATCGAACACGTGCGCGCCATTGCTCGCCGGGAGGGCCGGGTGCGGGTTGAGTTGATTGGCGCCCTGACCAGGGGGCGTGAAGGGAGTGCCCTGGCGGATATGATCGAGCTCGCTGAAGCTGGTTGTGTCGCGTTCAGTGATGGTGGGCGCACCCTCGCCGATGCCGGGTTGATGCGCCATGCCCTGGCCTACGCCGCAGCGCTCGATCTGCCGGTCCTGGTCCATTGTGAAGAACCACGCCTAAGTGCAGGTTGGGCCATGCACGAGGGCGTCGTCAGTACGCGCCTGGGTCTGCCAGGCTTCCCATCGGCTGCCGAAGAGGCGATCATCGCCCGTGATATTGCGCTGGCCGAGGCTACCGGGGCCCGGCTGCATATCTGTCAGGTGAGTAGCGCCGGCGGAGTGGCGCTGATCCGTGCCGCAAAGCTGCGAGGGGTTCAGGTAACGGCTGATGTGACCCCCCACCACCTCGTTCTCAATGAAGCGTGGGTCCTTGGGAGCCTGGGCGCTCCATCCCACGCCGGCCATCCAGCCTGGCTCGATCCAACCTTGCTCCCACCCTACGCCCCTGCTACTCGGGTAGCACCACCACTCCGCACCACCGAGGATAATGCCGCCCTGCTCGCTGGTCTGCGCGACGGAACGATTGATGCCATTGCAAGTGGCCATACCCCCCAGGCAAGGGTCGATAAAGAGTGCGAGTACGCCCTGGCCGCCCCCGGTATCAATGCCCTTGAGACCGCCCTAGGCCTGTTGATGGGCCTCGTCAGGCATGGCGATCTGGATCTCCTCAGCATGATCACCCGCCTCACTGAGGGGCCAACCCGCATCCTTGGGCGTACCCTGGGGGCGCTGCAGCCCGGCACGGCGGCCGATCTCGTGATCGTCGATCCGGAGCATGCGTGGCGTGTCGATGCTACCCGCTTCATCTCCCGCGGCTACGGCTCACCACTCCATGGCCAGCAGCTGAGTGGTCGGGTCATGCTCACCATGAGTGCCGGACGCATCGCCTACCAGCACGCTGGTTTCGCTCCAGCACACCAGTTGTAAGGCACGCTGCAGTTTTGGCTGCGCCAGCCTGTCTGTCTGGTGGTACCAGGGCTCGGTTGGGGTTTTTGGTGGAGGGCTGTGCCCTCCACACCTCCCGTAAGCAGGGCACGCCCCAAATCTAAGCAGCACAGGGTGCGACTGTACGCAGGCGCTCTACCATCGCTGGCAGCAGATCGAGCAGGTACTCCACATCCTCTTCACTACTGCTCTGCCCGAGTGAGAAGCGCACCGATCCATTGGCCCACTCTGTCGAAAGCCCCATTGCGGTCAGCACGTGGGATGGCTCAAGCGACCCTGAGGTGCATGCTGAACCGCTACTCGCGCAGATCCCAGCCTGGTCGAGGAGGAGGAGAATACTCTCACCCTCAACACAATCAAAGCCGAGGTTGGCGTTGTTGGGGAGCCTGTGGAGGGGATCGCCGTTGAGGCGGCTCTGGGGGATCCGTTCGAGCAGCCCGCTGATGAGCTGATCGCGCAGGGCGCTCAGGCGGGTGGCATAGGTTGGTCGGCGCGCCTCTGCCTTGGTGAGCGCCGCAGCTAACCCGACAATAGCGGGGACATTCTCCGTCCCAGCGCGACGCCGGCGCTCCTGGCCACCACCATGGATCTGTGGCTGCAGGGGAGTGTTGCGGCGCGCATAGAGCACCCCTACACCCGTGGGTCCATAGAATTTGTGCGCCGTGATGCTGAGCAGATCGACATTCAGAGCCTCAACATCGAGCGGGAGCATGCCGACCGCCTGCACGGCATCACTATGAAAGAGCACACCAGCCTCACGGCAGATCGCGCCAAGCTCGGCGATAGGCTGGATCGTACCGACCTCGTTGTTCGCATACATAACCGAGACAAGGACTGTGTCTGGGCGAAGGGCGGCGCGCAGATCGTCGGGATGCACCATACCTGTCACATCAACCGGGAGTAGGGTCAGTTCAAACCCAACCGTCTGCAGATACTCGGCAGCGTGCAGTACGGCATGATGTTCAATCGTACTCACAACCAGGTGTGCGCCACGCCCACGTGCCCGCTGGGCTAAGGCAGCCCCCTTCACCGCCAAATTGGCCCCCTCACTGCCCCCGCCCGTAAAGATGATCTCGCGGCGGCTACAGCCCAGGACCATCGCTACCTGCTCACGCGCATCATCAAGGGCCTGGAGCGAGGCACGCCCAAGCTGGTGAATACTTGAAGGATTCCCCGCCTGCTGCGTAAAGTAGGGGAGCATGAGCTCCAGAATCTGCGGGTCGAGCGGGGTCGTCGCCGCATGGTCAAGATAGATGATCCGCTTGCTCACGCATGGCCTCTGTGGCAAACTCATTGCTATTCACATCGCTGTTGGCAGTATACTACAAACTTTTGACGTACGGCGGATTGAGTTGCGTCAGCATGACCGTCTTGGATGAGCTGAGGTAGAACACAAGTACTAAAAACTATTGACACCTACCCCAACCCAACACTCCTCTCTCCACCCCCCCTCTACAGTCGATCTATCCCACACAAACGCACCATTCATGTGGGATAGTGTGGGATAATGTGGGATATCCAACCACCATAAGTGTAAAGCGAATATTTGTGCTATACAATTGAGCGCAACCATTCGCCGCAAAAGTACGTATAATGAGCATAGATGCCCCTCGTAAGGGCGTCGCAGGCATGCCAACATCCCATGCCGCAGGCAGCGGCCAGTTTCGTGCAGGGCTAAGGGCCCGATCATATTGGGAAGGATGGAGCCATGACCATGATGAAGCCGATGTCGTTTCTCGAGATGCTGGATCAGAGCCGGGATATCATGCTGAACCCCAGCGTGGCAACCTTTGAGCGCCACGAGCAGCGTGGCACCCTAGCGAACGCTGCTACCTACGTTGGGGCTGCTGCCCTGATCTCAGCCCTTATCGGTGCAATTAGCGGGGGCCCGATCGGTTTCCTCAGTAGCCTCCTCGCCTCCCTGGCTCAGTTCTTTGTCTTCACCGGAATGGTCTACCTTCTGGGCCAGAAGATGTTCGGTGGTACTGGTAACTGGGACGAGGTGGCCTACACCTTCTCTCTCTTCACCGCGCCGCTGATCGTGCTTGGGGCACTGGTCGCGCTGGTCATCGTACTCTTTAGCTGGGTTCCTATCCTCAACCTCCTCGTGGGTCTCGTTGGACTCGTGGTCAGCCTCTTGATGCTAGCCGTGCAGATCTACTACGCCTACCTCGCCGTACAGTCGGGCATGAATCTGCGCACGGGTTCGCAGGCAGCGATCGTCCTCGTCCTGGCCTTCCTGGCAACCCTCCTAGTATCGGCGCTGCTTGGGTCCATTGTTGGCGCGATCTTCGCCTAGGATCGCTCGCGGACTGGAGCGGGATGGCCCGCTCCAGGATCCCCCCTCACTACGAGTAGCCATGCGCATCCTCCACCTAGCCGACCTCCACCTTGGGATCGAGAACTACGGGCGGATCAACCCCGCTACCGGTCTGCACTCCCGGCTGCACGACTACCTGGATCGCCTCGATGAAGCGATCGGTATAGCCATCACCGAGCGAGTAGATCTGCTGCTGATTGCGGGCGATGTCTACAAGAATCGTGCGCCAAATCCGACCCACCAGCGCGAGTTTGCCCGGCGCATCTACCGTCTCCGCTCGGCTGGCATTCCCGTCTTCATTCTGACGGGTAACCACGATATCTCACCCGCCCTTGGCCGCGCCCACTCTGTCGAGATCTTCGATGCGCTCGGCGTTGATGGGGTGACGATTGCGGATCGTGCGAAACTGTTCCTGGTTGATACCCCAGCCGGCAAACTCCAGATTATCGCCCTCCCCTGGATCACCCGCCACACCCTGATGACACAGGAGATGATGCGTGGCGCCTCCTTTGCGGCGATTGAACAGGGGATGCGGCAGCGTGTTGAGCAGTTTGTTGAGACGAGTGCCCGCCAGCTCGACCCCGCACTTCCTGCACTGATCGCGTTTCACGGTAGTCTCGATGGTGCACAGCTGGGCACGGAGCGCGCCATGACCCTCGGTCAGGAGATGGTGCTGCCATGCTCGCTCCTGGCTCAGCCCGGTGTTGCCTACGTCGCAATGGGGCATATCCACAAGCATCAGCTGCTCTACCATGATCCA
>CAIWUD010000474.1 GCA_903915775.1 uncultured Chloroflexota bacterium
CCACCCCTCCCCCGTTGGGGGAGGGAGCCGGAATCCTCCCCCCAGCGGGGGGAGGTTGGGAGGGGGGCATCTGTGCCAACCTTATGAAACAATACTCCTAGACATTGGGTTGGGGGCTTTTGCGGAGGGCTACACCAGAGACCGTAACCGACGAGGTTTATCCATGAGCAGACTCCTACAAGGTGTCATACCGATTGTTGCCGCGACCTTCACCTCTGATGGCAAACTCGACGAAGATAGTCTCCAATCCCTCGTACGCCACCTCGCACAGACAGGTGCGGCCGGTCTGACCCTCTTTGGGCTCGCGACCGAATTCTACAAACTCACCGATGCTGAGCGCCGCCGCATGCAGACCATTCTGCTTACCGAGACTAATCGGTACCCTCATGTCGCCGGCATCATCTCCATTACCGATCATAGCTGGGAGGTAGCGGTTGCACGTGCCCGAGCCGCCGAGGCGGAGGGCGCCGATGCACTGATGCTCCTCCCACCCTTCTTCCTCGCCCCTAGTGATAGTGCGATCCTGGAGCATATCCGCCGTGTCGTTGGGAGCGTGCAGATCCCGGTGATCGTGCAGTATGCCCCAGCCCAGACCGGGGTACGGATCGGAGCGGAGCTCTTCCTCCGCCTGTGCGACGAGTTACCAAACCTGGCCTACATCAAGGTTGAGACTCAGCCACCCGGTCGCTACCTGAGCGACCTCCTTGAGCGTTCAGGTGGGCGCCTGCAGGCTCTAGTCGGGTACGCCGGCGTACAGATGCCGGACGCCCTGGCTCGCGGCGCAGCAGGTGTGCAGCCGGGCTGTTCTTTCACCGAGATCTATGTAGCACTGGATCGGCTCTTTCGCTGTGGCGACCATGTGGCAATGCACGGGCTCCACCGTCGGCTCCTGCCCTACATCAGCTACTGGATGCAAGGCGTTGAGTTGATCATTCGTGCCGAAAAGCAGATCCTCTACCGACGCGGACTAATTGCCAGTGCCTACTGTCGCCATCCCGCCTACGTACTCGACACAGCCGAGGAGGCGCAGATTACGCAGTTTCTGGAGGAGTTCGCGCCATTTTTGCAACCCTAGCACTAGAGCGGTGCGCGACTGCGGTAGCAGCATTGGGTGAGGCTCTTTTGTGGAGGGCTTTGCCCTCACAGGATAGTACACCGTACGGCAGTTCGACTATACTGTAGAGAGGCATGGTTCAGAAGCGGCGTGTCAAGCAAGCTGGTTTGAACCATACCCAGGTATCCTCTCCGAGACTAGGGTTTACCATGCCAATTACCTTAAAGAGTCCCCAGCAGATCGAACTGCTCCGCGCCTCAGGGCGCCTCGTCCGAGAGACCTTCGATCTCTTGCGTAGCCAGATCAGGCCGGGAATTACCACTGCAGAGCTCGACACCATTGCCGAAGAGTTCATCCGTTCACGTGGAGCCGAACCGGTCTACAAGGGGTACGTGCCCTCCGGTCGGCGCGGTTGGGCCAGCACCCCACCCTTCCCCGGCACTATCTGTGCCTCCATTAACGATGTTATCTGTCACGGTATCCCGAGCCACAAGGAGCGCTTACGGCAGGGTGACATCATTGGGATCGATATTGGGCTGCGCCTAAATGGCTGGATCGGCGATGCCTGTGAAACCTTCGCGGTTGGTACGGTTGACGATGCAACTCAGCAACTGCTTGACACCGCACGTCGCTGCCTTGAACTTGGCATCGAGCAGGCCCGAGTTGGGAAGAACATCGGTGATATTGGGGCGGCCATTCAGCACTACGCGGAGGCCAAGGGCTACAGTGTCGTCCGTGAGTATACCGGCCACGGCGTGGGGCGCAATCTGCATGAGGAGCCGACGGTATTGCACTACGGCACACCAGGTAGCGGGCGCAAGCTCATTGCGGGTATGGTCTTTACGATCGAGCCGATGATCAACGCCGGTAGTACCGAGACACGGGTCGATCGCGATGGCTGGACGGTTCGTACCGCCGATGGTAAACGCTCGGCACAGTTTGAACACTCACTCGCTATCACTGATGCCGGGCCAGTCGTGCTCACCTCCTGAATATTTCAGGCGTTACATAGTAGAAAAAGATGGTCGATCAACCAGATCAACAACCGCGCCAGATCCAGACCAGCATAGCTCTGGCTACCCTCTCCATCCTGGGCGCCGTCGAGGCGCTCCTCGTAGCACGGCTGGTAGCCAGGCTGCTCGCAGCCCGCCCCGATAATCCCTCGATCGCACTCCTCTACTGGCTCACCGAGCCACTCGTGAGCGTCGTGCGCGCCCTTGACTACGACCAGCCCCCCTTTGGAGCGGCTCTCGAGTTCTCAACCCTCGTGCTTCTGCTCGTCATCCCACTCCTGGCCGTCCTCTGCTGGTACGGGCTCATCACACGCAACCAGACGGCGCATCGCGACGTCTGATAGTCAGGAGGTACTCCTCCCAACCCAACCTTGGTACGGGAGGCGTGGAGAGCAGGGCTCTCCACAACAGACCCTAACCCGACGCAGTACCGCCAGCTAGCGCCGTTGGCGCAGTCGAAACTGAACCAGCCTCATAAGGAGAAAGCATCGTGATCGAGTCGTTGGGTGCAATCTTCTCCTGGCTTATCATCGTCATGGGCATAGCCCTGGTGGTAGCCGTTGCGGGCCTACGCCTCATCTGGCGTCAGATAATAAGCATCCAGGTACCAGCCGAGGCTGGATTCTTCGCAACGATGCACTATATCCCGCTGCCCATGGTCATCTTGCTCGATCTCCTCGACTTCTCACTCGATATCTTTGCTGCACCCGTCAGTTGGGTTGTGCTGGAGCGCCTAGGTCTACCTGCACTCCGGAATAAAGCCGCAATCGAGGCCCTCATCCCATTCACCCAGCCCATTCCCGTCTTTACCCTCGCCTGGATCGCGGCCCGTCTGCTCAAATTGGACGATAGCCTGATCAAACAGATCCCACGCTCTTGAAGCGTCGGTAGTCAACCATCAGGCAGCGATCCTGCACTACCTGGATCCCGGCACGAGCCAACTGCTCAGCGACCGTGTGGTTGATGATACCCGACTGAAACCAGACTGCCCCTGGTCGGGCGGCAAGAAGGTCATCGAGGTGTCCAGGAAGATCCTCGGCACGCCGGAAGAGATCGACAAGATCGATCGGTCCGGGCACCGCCGCCAAGCTCCGATAGACGGGGCGACCAAGGATGTGGGAGATATCCCGATCCAGCACCGGGACGGGCACAATATCGAGACCCAACTCGATCAGGGCGGCGGGCACGTAATGGGCTGGACGGTCCGCCAGGCGTTCAGGGCGGATGCCCAGGACGGCCACGCGGCGCACGCGGCGCAACAGTTGCGTGATCGCAGCTGGGGTAGTGAGCAGGTTCTCGCGCCAGCCATCATGTTGGGTCGTGTAGACCATTCGATCCTCCACTGCTATAATAGACGCTATGCATGTGCTCTGTAGGGGCAGCTTCGCGTCATGACCAATGAAGAGCAACGCCTGATCGAGGCTAGTCGGCTCGGTGATCTTGAGGCATTCAACCAACTAGTGCGTATCTATGAGGTACGCATCTATAACCTCTGCTACCGCATGCTCGGTGACCATGACGCGGCTGCTGATGTTGCTCAGGAAACCTTCATTACCGCTTTCGCGAAGATCGGCCACTTCCGCGGCAACTTCTTTCGCGCCTGGCTCTGCCGTATTGCCACCAACGAATGCTACGATCTGCTCCGTGCCCGTAAACGTCGTCCTACGCTCTCACTCAGTGCCCACCACGATCTCGATGAGCAGCCGTTTGATCTCCCCGACCGTGGCGAATCGCCTGATGAGTTTGCCCAACGGCGCGAGCTTGCTGCAGCCATTCAGGAGAGTATCGAGCAACTCCCGAGCGATCAGCGTATTGTGGTGATTCTGAGCGACATCCAGGGTTTCACCTACGAAGAGATCGCAACAGTCACCGCAACCAACCTCGGTACCGTCAAATCACGCCTGAGCCGAGCACGCTCCCGGCTCCGTGAGATCCTGCGCGCGAAGGGGTGTCTCAGACTAGATTGACCGCCCTACGGGAGGTGTGGAGAGCGCAGCCCTCCGCAACATAACCTCACCCAACCCAGGCCCCGCCAGATAGTCACGCTGGCGCAGCCGCAGTGACCGCCCCACGGGAGGTGTGGAGGGCGCAGCCCTCCGCAACATAACCTCACCCAACCCAGGCCCCGCTAGATGGTCACGCTGGCGCAGCCGACAAGGAACCATTGCCGGTGCAATGACGTCATGATGATGTGGAACTGATACGGTTTACCATAGTCACGCCCATGAACAGCTCGCAGCCATATATTAGCACGGCATCCGAGCACGATTACGAACTGCTCTCTTGCTATCTCGACAACCAGCTTAGCGCTGCCGAGGGGAGCGACCTTGAGCGTAGGCTTGGGCAGGAACCCGCACTACGCGTTGCCCTTGCCGAGCTCCGTGCAACTACGGAAGCGCTCCGCACGCTCGACCCGCTTCAACCAACGCGCTCCTTTACCCTCGACGCTACCAGTTTACGCCGTTCGCAGCGCTCCTTCAACGGGATCCTGCCCTTTGCAAGTGGTCTGGCCGGTCTGGTTATGCTCCTCTTGGCCTCGGTTCAACTCCTGACCGTCCCACCGGCGACTGCTCCAGCACCCATGGCCGCAATGGCCAGCCCTCCCGTCGCTACCGAGCGCACCATGGCAGAAGCGGAGCGCGAAGAGCCAGCCCTCTTGAGTGCGGCAGCCACGGAAAGCGCCGATCTGCAGCAACCAGAGGTGGCGGTCTCTACCAGCCCAGAGCCCCCACTCCTCCTCCTGATCTTCGGCACAGTCCTGATTGGCTTCGCATTGGGTTGGTGGCTGCTACAACGGCGGGTGTGAGCACATGCAGTACGGGGAGGCAGCAGTGCCTCCCCGTAGCTCAGAAGCGTGACCAGCACACGGGAGATGTGGAGGGCAGAGCCCTCCACAACCCAACCTTCGTTCGGCAAAGAAGCAGTCCGAACAAGAACCCTAATCGGCGCTCGCCGACGTTCCGTCCAGTTGCTGGCCCTCGCGCTTGCTCTGCCAAACCGCCCAGACGAGTGCCACAAAGCAGACGACCATCATCACGATCACGCCCACACCGAGAGCCTCACCGGGGCGTACCACCGTCACGACCACGGGCGCAATGATCAGTGCTACCAGGTTGATCACCTTGATCATCGGGTTGAGCGCAGGGCCAGCGGTATCCTTCAGCGGATCACCGACAGTATCACCGACCACCGCTGCCTTGTGCGGATCGCTATGCTTACCGCCGAAGTTCCCCTCCTCGATATACTTCTTGGCATTGTCCCAGGCACCGCCCGCATTGGACTGGAAGACCGCCATGAGCTGACCCGAAAGGATGATACCGGCCAAGAAACCACCAAGAGCCTCGACACCCAGCAGGAAGCCCACCATGATCGGTACCAGCACCGCGATCAGGCCAAGGCTGACCAACTCCTTCTGCGCCGCCGAGGTCGAGATCATCACGGCACGTGCATAGTCAGGCGCTACCTTGCCCTCCATCAGGCCAGGGATGCGGAACTGGCGGCGCACCTCATTGACGATCTGCGCTGCGGCCCGCGAGACAGCACGAATGGTAAGCGCTGAGAAGAGGAAGGGCACGGCACCACCGATCAGCAAGCCAATGAAGACGGCTGGTGAGGCGACATTGATGCCAACCAACCGATCGGCCTCGGTGAGCACACCCGACTGAATGAGCGGCTCCTGGATACGACCCACATCAGTGAGGTAGGAGCCGAAGAGCGCCACGGCCGCGATCACCGCTGAGCCAATCGCAATCCCCTTCGTGACCGCCTTGGTCGTATTGCCCACCGCGTCGAGGTCATCCATCACATTGCGGGCGTTCTTGTCCAGCCCGGCCATCTCACCGATCCCATTCGCGTTGTCGGAGATCGGTCCAAAGCTATCCATCGAGATGGTATTCCCGGTGAGCAGCAGCATCCCGATACCGGTCAGCGACACACCGTAGAGCACTGCGGTGAAGGTCACAACCGGGTCAGAAGAGTAGCCACCGAAGATGAGCACCGAACTGAAGATTGAACAGGCGATCACCAGAACCGCCCAGACGCTCGACTCCATGCCAAGGGCCAGGCCAGAGAGGATGTTGGTTGCCGCACCGGTCTGACTCTGCTTACTCGTCTCTTTCACTGGGCTGTAGTGGGTACTGGTGAAATACTCCGTCAGCTTATCGAGGACGATCGCGAGCACAACACCGGCCACCGTGGCCAGGAAGGGGCGCCAGTCGGATGCGCCCGAGGCGTCGCGCATGAAGAAGAAGCTCGCAACGGCACTGGCAACAACGGCGATTGCAGCAGCGATGTAGAAGCCACGGTTCATCGCCGCCATCGCATTACGCTTGCGCTCATCCGTGGTGACGAAGAGGTTGCCAATGACCGAGGCGATCACTCCGATACCGCGCAGTACGAGCGGGAAGATCACAAAGCGCATGTCATACTGGCCATCGAAGAGGGCACCCTTGGCCGCATCGCCAAGCACTAGACCGAGGATAAGGGCCGAGACCAGCGTCACCTCGAAGCTCTCGAAGACGTCGGCAGCCATACCTGCACAGTCGCCCACATTGTCGCCCACAAGGTCGGCGATCACGGCAGCGTTGCGGGGGTCGTCCTCGGGAATCCCCGCCTCAACTTTTCCCACCAGGTCAGCGCCCACATCGGCGGCTTTGGTGTAGATACCACCGCCGACGCGCATGAAGAGGGCGATCAGCGAGCCACCAAATCCGAAGCCCAAAAGTGCGTCAGGGGCGGCAATACCGAAGAAGAGGAAGATCAGCGTACCACCCAACAGGCCCAGACCCACGGTGAGCATGCCGGTCACTGAGCCGGATTTATACGCCACTTGCAGCGCTGGGTTGTAGCCCTTGCGACTAGCTGCCGCAACGCGCACATTCCCTTCAACCGCAACGCTCATGCCAACGTAGCCTACCGCATACGAAAAGAGCGAGCCCATGAGGAAGGCGATGGCGCGCCCAATCGCAACAACCATGGTTGCGCTATCACCAAAGACCTCCTCTGCCTCACGTGTGGGCGGCACCACAAAGACACTCGCCGCCAGCACGAAGGTCAGAACGGCAATCAGGATAGCAATGACGCGAAACTGGCGGCTCAAGTAGGCGTTAGCACCTGCCTTGATGAAGCCCCAGACCTCCTGCATCTTTGCCGTCCCCTTGTCCTGCACCATAATCTGGTTACGCAACACAAAAGCGTAACCGATCCCGAAGATCGAGATCACCAGCACCGTCCATACCGCGGCCTGTTGTAGGCCGTCCAGATCGGCTAACCCATGCAGCATCGTACAACTCCTTCGTTGCGGTGACAGGCCCTAGGCAAAGAATTATCTGGCATGTGTGAAGGCTCAGAGCGGGCCTATTCTAACACTCACCCAATTGATTGTAAAGTCTGTCACAGACTGTCACTGTTCATGCTTCTCCCTGGCGGACCAGGGCTGGGTTGGGTTTGTTTGTGGCGGGCTGCGCCCTCCACCCTCCCCCACCCAGGGTTGGGTTTGTTTGTGGCGAGCTGCGCCCTCATGCCAGATCTTGGGCCACCAGATGGGCGAGGACATCGGCTTGATTGAGCGCCATATCTACCCCCATTTCAGGAATGAACATCCAGCTATGGTGCGGATTGTTGATGCGGGCAACCGCCCGTGGTACGTTAAAGACCAGGCGCGCCAGGCTGGTAATGACGAGGTTCGTCTCGTCTACGCCCGTTACCGCAGCTACGAGATCAACGCTCCGTACGCCGGCGCGCTCGAGGAGTGAAGGGTCAGTCCCGTTCCCATGGATGCAACGCGCCCTTGGTGCTGCACGCTGTAGCGCACTGATAGCCCCCTCGCGTAGCTCAATGATGACGATCTGATGGCCCTGCTGGAGCAGCAGATCGGCCAGGTAGGAGCCTACCTCACCACCGCCGACGATCATGATCTGCATGACACCCTCCTATGCTGCTTATGGCACACTCTACTGGCGCAACAGGGCGAGGAGTTGATCAATCGCCCCACCCACGACGACCAAGTGGAGCAGGTCATCGGCCTCAAAACGTGTCTCCGTATGGGGGAGAAAGGTCTTTCCATCACGGCTAATAGCAACTACCTGGAGCTCGCCAGGCCGTGTGAGGGTGCTCACCGGGCGCCCTACCAGGAGTTGTGGCAGGCGCATATCGAGCATGTCGACGTTACTGCCCAGGCTGACCACTGGTTCAAGTTCAGAGTAGCTCAAAAGCTCCGCAATGCGGTTGATTCCCCAGGTCGTCGTACAGACGGTCTGAATGCCGAGGCGCTGGTAGATCTCGGCAGCCCCAGGGCTGTAGAGCCGGGCGACTACCCGCGGTACGTGAAAGACCAGGCGAGCGAGGCGCGCCGCAACGACATTTGTGTCGTCGCTCGGTGTCACCGCAGCCAGGGCGTCCTGCTGCTCGATCGCCGCCTCTTGCAGGATGCGCCGATCGAGAACCTGACCAAGGAGCTTGCGACCGGTAAAACTGGACGGTAGGTGGGCCAATCCAGCCATGCTCGGTTCGATCACGGTAACCGTATGGCCATCCAGGGCGAGGCGGTGAGCTAAACCGGTGCCAATCCGACTACAACCAAGGATGAGCACTCGCATCTTTTCTCTCCTTAGGCATGCTTCAGTTTCGGCTGCGCCGGCTTGACACGCTGGCGGCACCAGGGCTGGGTTGGTTGTTTTTGTGGAGGGCTTCGCCCTCCACACCTCCCGGAAGCGTGTCAAGCTGGTTTGAAACATGCCTTAGGGATGGCTCCATGTTCGCTGCGCCAGCTTGACCGTCTGGTACTACCAGGGCTGGGTTGAGTTTTTCTGTGGAGGGTCGTGCCCTCCACACCTCCCCACCGTGGCTCACATCCGCACGTCCCATAAGCGCTTCATGGCTTTGCGCAACTCATCAGCGATCAACAGGATGGGCATACAGGCTGCCAGGATCAGCCACTGAGCTACAGAGAGTGGAGCGGTGCCAAAGATCCAGTGGAAGAATGGAAGGTAGACCAGGGCAACAATCAGGAGCAGTTCGAACGCGATACCAATCCAGATGAGACGGTTGCGCCAGGGGTTAGTCCTGAGAAACGACCCCTGCTCCGTACGTTGGGCAAAGAGGTTGCCAATCTGCGAGGCCACGATCGCTGCAAGGCTCATCGTGGTTGCGGTCTGGTAGAGGGGCCCCGCGCTGGGGAGGTCGAGCCAATAGCCGCTGTAGCCTGAGCTCCAGTAGACGCTGTAGAAGGCGAGCATGGCTACACCGCTCTGGATCAGACCGAGGAAACAGAACGCACGGAGCATGAGCCCGCGGGTGATGATGTGATCGGTACGGCGGCGTGGTGGGCGATCCATAACCCCAGGCTCGGCAGGCTCGGCACCGAGGGCTAGTGCGGGCAACATATCGGTACCGAGATCGATGGCTAGCACCTGCATGACCGTCAGAGCCAGCGGGATGCGCCCCCCGCTCAGGGCAAAGAGGACGAAGGGGACTGCCTCGGGCATATTGCTGGTAAAGATGTAGGTCACAAACTTGCGGATGTTGGCGTAGACGGCCCGGCCCTCGGCGATGGCGTTTACAATAGTTGCGAAGTTGTCGTCGGTCAAAATCATGTCGGCCGACTCACGGGCCACATCCGTCCCTGAGCGGCCCATTGCCACACCGATGTCGGCCTGTTTCAGCGCAGGGGCATCATTGACCCCATCACCAGTGACGGCAACCACTTTGTCCATCCGCTGGAGTGCGGTGACAATACGGAGTTTCTGTTCGGGCGCTGCCCGTGCGAAGATTACCTCACCCTGGAGTGCCACCGTGAGGGCTACGTCATCAAGGCTATCGAGTTCGGCACCGCTGATCAACCTGGGCTGATCGCTACTGATAATGGCAAGGCGGCGGGCAATAGTTTCAGCGGTGAGACCATCATCGCCGGTGATCATCACGATGCGGATGCCAGCTCGGTGGCACTGCTCAACCGCAGAGGCAACTTCGGGTCGGGGCGGATCGTACATCGCAGCCAGGCCCAGGAAGATCAGCTCACGTTCGACTTCATCAGCGCTCCATGCCAGCTCATCGTGGCGCAGCTCACGCATCGCCACACCGAGGACGCGCAGACCGCTGCGCGCCAGTTGATCCTTGCTGCTGCTCAACGTCGCTCGTAGGGTATCGTCCAGCGGTACATCTTTCCCAGCAATGCGTACCGCAGTCGAACGGGCAAAGATCTCGTTTGGCGCCCCCTTCGTATAGACGATCGTCCGCCGCTTCCCACGGTGGAGCGTACTCATCAGCTTGCGGCGCGACTCGAAGGGAATCTCGTGGATCCGTGGCGCCGCCTGGAGCTCAAGCGCCAGATCCAGCTCCCCCTTACGCGCCACCACCAGGAGCGCCGCCTCAGTGGGATCGCCCTGGATCGTCCAACCTGATCCATCAACTGGGGCGATCAGACGGGCATCGTTGCAGAGTGTCGCAGCACGCAGGAACTCCGCCAGATCGGGATCACTCGCTCGCCGATCCTCCGCCTGGATCTGACCGCTGGGCCCGTAGCCCCCCCCGCTCACCGTATAGTGACGGCCACCTACCCAGAGCTGGCGCACCGTCATCGCATTTTCGGTGAGGGTTCCCGTCTTATCGGTGCAGATCACCTCGGTACAACCGAGCGTCTCCACGGCTGAGAGGCGTTTGACGAGGGCGTTGCGCTTGGCCATGCGCTGTACCCCAATCGCCAGGGCCAGGGTCACCGTGGGAAGGAGCCCCTCGGGGACAAAAGCGACTATCATGCCCAGAGCAAAGACAAAGCTTCCAGCAAGGCTCATATCGGCCAACGTCACCGCGATCAGGAAGAAGAGCAGCCCAACGGTTACCGCAATGAGCGTGACGATCCGCGTCACGCGGGCCAACTCCTGTTGCAGGGGGCTTGGCGCCTCACCGATCGACTGGGTGAGCTGTGCGATCGCCCCGAAGGCACTCTGCATGCCCGTAGCCACAATGAGTGCCTTGCCCGTACCGGCGATCACCGCGGTTCCAGCGAAGACGACATTGGGGAGGGTCGTCCGCTCACCAGGCATTGCAGGGGAAGACTCCGCACGTTTTGGTACGGGCAGCGACTCGCCGGTCAGGGTTGATTGATCAACCCGTAGATCGTGGGCCTCCACCAGTCGCCCATCAGCGGCGATCTGGTCACCTTCAGCAAGCATGATCAGGTCGCCGGGCACCACTGCCTCGCGCGCGATAGCGACAATCTCACCATCGCGTAGAACCCGCGCCAGGGAGGGTAGCAGCGCGCGCAGGGCCGCCGCGGCACGCTCAGCCCGATACTCCTGCCAGAAGCTAAAGAGCCCATTGATGAGGTTGACCATCCAGATCGCGACACCCAACTGGGGCAGCTGAGCGATAAAGCCGATCAGTCCGCCAACCCAGAGCAGCAGCGCCATCAGGTGGCTAAAGTTGGCGAGGAAGATCAGGATGAACGGCCGAGGTTTGACCGCCTGGAGGCTGTTCGGCCCATAGCGCTGCAGACGGTCCGCAGCTTCGGCGTGGGACAAGCCACGCTCACTCGTACCGAGGGCGGCGTAGGCCTCCGCGATGCTACACTGGTGGAGCAGATCCGGTTCACTACCCATCATGATCTCAACTCAACGAGTGGTGCGCTGAGGGGAGATGAGGGTGTAGCCCGCACCTAAAGAGGAATATCCCGCAGAGCCAGGCTACTCAGCCGGACGCTTGCCTAGGGATGGTTCACAGAGATGGCTCAAGTGGCAGCGTTTCAGGCTCACCGAAGCGGATCTCAAGCACACCGTTGCGGAAGGTCGCCCGGCGCGCAGGACGCTCGGCCAGCGTTAGGGGAAGAATCAGATCTCGGCGGAAGTTGCCAATCTCGATGAAGAGCTCATCACCACGCTTCGTCATCGATACCTTACCGATTTCGACATGGGGGAGCGGTAGCCGCATCACATACTCGTTCCCATCGCGAATAATCTCCTGGGTCTTCCCACGAAACTGCACCGGGACAGGATCAGTTTCACCAAAGAGCTTATGGGCAACCATCGAGAGATCATCAATCCCAGCGAGATCGCGGGCGTAGTAGGGCCCTTCCCAGATCGGTAGCGGCTGAAAGAGGTCGTAGGCCAACTTACGGTAGCCCTGCTGGATGCGGGCCAGTTCCTGCATGAACTTGCCTTCAGCCTGATCGAGGGGAATGACCCGGTTGAGCACTACCCCATCAATGGGGTAGCCAAAGAGGGCCAGGTAAGTAGCGGCGCGCTGTGCCTCTTTAATCACCATCCGCTCCGGGTTGATCACTAACCGATACGAACTCACCTCAGGATCGGTTAGCGTCTCGCGGAGCGCCTCAACCCCCTTATTAAGACGCTCAATGGTCGCGAACATATCGGCGGCCGGAACGAGCTGCTTCACGAGTGGGCGGGCAATCTTGAGCGTCTGCGGCTCCCAATCCATCACTCGACCAGCATACCATGAGAAGGTCTCGGGCATCGTGAGGAGGCGCACCGTCTCACCAGTTGGGGCAGCGTCAACGACCACAAGGTCAAACTCACCAGTTTTAGCCTGGCGGCGAATATGGAGTAGACTGACCACCTCCTCCATGCCAGGGATAATCGCCAACTCTTCGGCGGCAACATCATCAACACCGCGGCGCCGTAGGATCGTAGAGAAGTAGTTCCTCAACTCACCCCAGTGATCACGTACCTCATCAAGGACGTTAATCTCCTGCCCCCAGAGCTTGTCACTCAGTTGGGTGGGCGACGATCCCAGCGGCATGTCGAGGGCATCGGCCAGACTATGAGCAACATCAGTACTGACAACGAGGGTACGATAACCAAGCTCGGCAGCGCGCACCGCCGTTGCAGCAGCCGTCGTCGTCTTGCCAACACCACCTTTGCCGAGGTAGAGGATGAGCCGCATAGCAAGTCTATCCTTCTCAGTGGGCTAACCAGCATTGCTGGCGGACGGGTCTCTCTCAGCGACATTGTACGTGTTGGTGAAGAGGGCGTCAAACCCTAACCCTGCCTTCGGGCGGGAGGTGTGGAAGGTGAAGCCCCCACTCCCCCCTCCCCCGCTGGGGGGAGGTGCTTGCCATGCGCAGCCTCCGGGGAGGTGTGGAGGGCTTTGTCCTCCACAAAAAACCAACCCAACCCTGCTTTCCGCCAGGGGAGACGTGAACCGTCACACCCGATGGGTGCAGGCATGAGTTGTCAGGCGGCAGCGGCAGCAGCGGCAGCTGGTGCTGCCCGACGCTGGTATCCGCGTTTGGGGGCTGGGCGCACGTGCGTGGCCTCGTTCCAGCGGCCACTTCTGAGCCACGCCCGCACGACCGCGACCACTTCGGCCCCCTCAGCGTCCCCGATCATGCCCGCCAGCTTGAGGCGTGCGCTGACTACTTGGTTGCAGGCACTCCACCGGGCCGCTGCCGACCTGGAGCCCCCGCGCGATAGGCTGCGTACTCCATCCGCGCCTGATGGGTCGTGTAGTCGCTGATCGCCGCGTTGACCCCTCCCCCTTGGCCTGATAGGGCTCCATCGCCTGAAGGACGTCGGCCACCCGCCCGTCCCACAGCGCATCCCGTGGGCGCGTGGCCCACGGGATGCGCAGGTCGCTGCTCTCGCCAACGATCGTCGCTGCGGCGTTCCAGACCTACTGACTGGCGTGATCCCAGGCTACCATCTGGGTCGCCTGCGGGAAATGCTCGCTCGCGATATTCCAGATCCCATGCGCCCCATCGCCAATGACGACCACCTCGGTCGTAGCGGGCACGCCGCGCCGACAGGCTTCGGCCCCCAGCGGCCAGCCCAAGCGCTCGGCGGTGGTGAGGGCGGTCACGTCGCGCTGGTGCTCGGCGCGGATCTCGACCGTGTCGGGACGCTTGCGCGGCACCCGCGTCCGTGTGCTATAGATGCAGCCAGCTTTCAGCTCCTTCCAACCGACATCGTGGATGTGGGCGAGCAGACCGTCCATACTGAGGGAGACCCGCGGGGGCGCGGGCCTGGCGGCTGGTGGTGCCGTCTGGGTCTGCTCGGCCCGCGCGACGAGGGTCGGGTCGTGCTCGGCGAGCACCGCACCGCGATCTTCGGCAGCGGCCCGCACGCTGTTGGGGCAGACCGGCACCAGGCAGAGGCGACCTGCACCCAGTCGCACACGCTCCGTGCGAGGACGGCCATCCGATCGGTCATCTGCTGCACGAACACCTCACCTCGGTCAGCGGCTGTGGGACGATCCATCCATGGTGCGCTTCTTTCGAGTGGTACGACCCGTTGTTATACCCAGATCGTACTCGCTTTGCGAGGAGCGCTCAAGTCTCCGACAACTCATGCCCGCACCCGGCCAAGGTTCGATACGTGACATGCATCGACCGCCTTGCGTATACTCTAGCTATCTTCATAGCTATCTTAGGAGAAGATCCATGCCCAAGCGCTACAGTATCGCGCAGGCCCGCCACGACCTTGCGGCAATCGTGCATGAACTGGAGCAGCAGTCGACCATCGAGTTGACGCGCCGGGGTGAGCCAGTGGCCGTGCTAGTTTCACTTGCC
>CAIWUD010000475.1 GCA_903915775.1 uncultured Chloroflexota bacterium
CACCCCACGCTCTTTATCTTCAGGCGTGAGCAGTGCCTCACCCGAGGCCAGGGGCTGGGGTACCAGTTCATCGATCCCCCCCCCCGCCTTCTGTACACTCCTCATCAGATTCTGTACCACCATTGCTTCACCGGTGACGATGTGGGCCTCAACTTCGAGGCGCGTCCCACTCATACCGAGCGGGTCGCGGATACCCTGATGGCCATCGACGCTATAGATGCGTGGAATGACATGCAGGATCTCCCGTTGGCCAGGAAGTGCAACGGCTTGGGCTGCCTCAATAGCGCGGTTCACATCACCGGGGGTGATCTCCGACTCGGGGCGTTGCACTGCAACGACACCACGGCTATTATGCGAAGCAATATGCTGCCCACTCACACTCACGTAGGCGGTGCCGATCCGATAGCCGCTGAGACGCTCGGCACGCTCAATGCTGGCCTCGATAGCGCTCGCAGCCTGATCAATGCTGACCACGACTCCTTTATCGAGCCCCTTACTTGGAGCAACCCCGACACCCAGGATCTTCAACTGCTCCCGCTGGTTGAGTTGGGCTACAAGTGTGCAGACTTTGGTTGTTCCTACATCAATGGCAACGATCGTCTGAGGCATGGATGTCCCGTGTAGGTGTCTGAAGCTGTTGGCGTGTAAGGCGTGTCCCAACTCCGGCTGTACCGATGGGACCGTCTGGCGGTATCAAGGCTGAGCCGATTTTTTGTGGAGGGTCACGCCCCACCACACCTCCCGCCGAATGGTCTGGCCCATTTGAACAACGCCCACCACCCCAACTATAAAATCTCATCCTATCCATTGTACGACGTACCATAGCTCGGGCAAATGCGTAAATATGCCGATGTTTTTACGCAGTTTGACGCATATCATCTCTATGACTACCCAATATCGTACTACCTACGTCTGAAACCCTAATTATGCACGCCGAACCGAGTTCCAGGGTCGCGATCGACGACCTTTTGCCGTCACTTGTCGCTCGACTCGAAATTGATGATGAGTGGTTGCTCTGGGCTGATCGGCGTGTAACCTGGTGGGCTGGCGACCTGGCTCAATACTTCTGGATTGAGCCGATGGCCCTGCCTGACGGGCGACCGGCGATCCGTTTGCACGCCGAGACCGACTACCTCCGCGTGACGCCGCTGCTCGAACTGCACTACCCTGCGTTGAGTCTTGCTCTTGGTCTGGCAACCACGAGTAGCCTCTACCTCAATAGTAGCGCAAAGGTATTACGTTTCCACTGCGCACTCAATAGCGTTGAGGAGAGCAACGAGGCCGAACTCGATCTCTTTGCGGCAGCAGCGGCACTCCAAGTTGCTGAGGCCTACAAACGCAGTGCGGCTCATCAGCTTACCGATCGCCAACCATGGCTAGAGCTAGCCGTGACGAGCCATCCCCAGACCGGGCGGCGTGAGCAGATCGATCTGGTTGCGGGACATTTTGACCTCACCAACGATCAGCCACTCATGACCTCCTGGCTGGATGGTGATGAGCTTGGAGCAACTGAGCAGCAACTCTCCCAGTTGGGATGGCACCTGCTCGACCGTCAGGCCCGGCGCTGTCACTTCTCCTACGGTTCACGAGCCCAGCAGGGGAGTTGGTGGCAGAGCGCAGCGTTGGTGATTGATACGAGCGTACGCCATCCAGAGCTCGGTGCCGGGGTCAGGCTTCAGTTGACCAAGCGGCCATTTGCTGTACCGCTAGCGAGTGTTGCCCATCTCCCGTTCCTCCTGAACAGTGATGAGCATGACACATTTCGTATGACGGCAAGCTTTGGTGCCTGGGGCCTGCAGATCGACCCCGCGAGTGGTATGCCGCTCCTCCAGCTTACCTGCTTCTTCCCCACCATGCTTGGACGACCTACCCTCCTTGCACAACTGGCAGTGATGATGCACCGTCGCCATCTCCACACCGAGCAGCGGTTGCGGCAGATGCAGCAGTTCTGTTGAGTGGCTATGGGTCGGTGGCAAGGCTCGTAATGGCCTGCCCCAAGCCTAAGGTGCCCCAGAAGAGGGCTACCATATGGCTAAACTCGATGTTGAAGAAGTAGTGGTCGGCAAGGCCAACGGCGAGTGCTGCCACAATCCCTGCCTGACAGCCGAGAAGCCAACTGCTGCGCTCCTCATTCATGGCGGGCAAGAGGCGGATGGTGCGCACGAACCAGACCCCGAGGGTGGTGAGGAATGCGGCAAGGCCAACCAGGCCAATACGCTGGGCGATCGCCAGGTAGATACTGCTGACACCGGCGGTGAGGTCGATATCGGGGGCCTGACCGAAGCCAATGCCAAAAGCGGGGTAGCGAGTAATGATCGCCAGGGCATTCTGAAACTCGGCCAGGCGCATCTGCTGGGCCTGATCACGGAACTGGAGCCCGCTGACGAAGCGGCTCAGGAACTCATCGGCAAAGCCCAGGCTCAGGAGGAGGATGCTCCCTAGCCCTGCCCCTCCTAGCATGACCCACCAGAGACGGCGGTAGCGCAAGGTGGCTAGATAGGCTGCTGCAGCGATGAGGCCAATGAGCGCTGCGCGCGAGAAGGTGAGGAGCAGGGCCAGGCTCATGACCGTGAGGAGCATGCCGAGGAGCCAGCGAGGGAGGATTGGCTGTCGTGCGACCAACTGGGCTGCGCCCAGAGCTACTACAAGGGCAAGCATGCCGCCAAAACTGTTCGGATCAACCGAGAGACCGATGGCGCGCTCGAGGCCGTTGACATCATCCTCAACGTAACGTAACACACGACCGCTCGTGGGGTAGCCAATCCGGCCTAGGGCAACCAGGAGTTGCTGTGCCAACTGGTCGTTCAGGATCCAGAGCAGCAGCGCGATGAGGGCGGCCAACCCACCGGTGAGCAAGAGCCCACGGAGGAGCAGCCGAGCCTGGGGATCACTCCGCACGCAGTTGACCAGACTGAAGTAGAGCAGGACACCAAGGAGAAACTTGACATAGTTATGCAGCGTGGTCGTATCGGGAAGCCCTCGGGCACCCAGAATGAGTGAGAAGAAGGTGAGACCGAGGAAGGCGAAGATCGGGAGGCCGAGTGTGGTAACGCGCAGATCGTAGATCTCAGGTCGGGCAAGGATGCGTAAGAGCCAGACAGCCAGAAGTGCGAGCAGGGCGAGCGAGAGAAGGCTTGGCGTAATGATCGCCCGAAACGGGAGGGTCGCAAAGGGTAGCAGGGTCGTGAGTGCGAAGACGGTCAACAGCCCCGCCTCGGTTGAGACGAGGAGCGTTGCGCCGACGAACATGCCAAGGAGCCCTGCGAGGGCGTAGATTGGCCCAAAGGCCGTGGCTCCCCCAACGATCGCCCCGGCAGTGAGCGCCAACACCGCCGCGAGGGCCGGTGAGCGGATCAGACTATCCCGGACAGAGAGGGCGGATCTAGTCGCCATAGGGCATATTGGAGATGCGCATCAGCTTGTCCCAGCGATGGGTCGCATCAATGTAGCGGACGGTCCCTGAACGGGAGCGCATCACCACGCTGTGGGTACGGGCTCCACCACCGAAATACTCGGTGCCGCGCAGAAACTCACCCGGGGTGATCCCGGTTGCTGCGAGGTAGACATTCTCGCCACGGACGAGATCCTTCACGGTATAGATCTGCTTTTCACTCAACTGGAGCTCGGTCATACGGGCCCGCTCCTCATCGTTGCGTGGCCAGATCTTGCACTGCACTTCACCGTTGAGGCATTTGAGCGCTGCAGCGGTAATCACCGCCTCAGGTGCGCCACCAATGCCCATCAAGATGTCGGCCGGTGGGCTGTCAATAGCAGTCATAATCCCGGCACTGACGTCACCGTGCAGGATCAACTTGATTCGCGCCCCCGTCTCACGGATCTCACGGATCAACTGGGTGTGACGCGGACGATCGAGGACAACCACCGTCACGTCCTCGATCTGTTTGCTCAGGGTACGTGCGACGGCACGAATATTGTAGGCGACAGGGGCGTTGATATCGATCACCCCTTTGGCCCGTTCGCCGACCGCAAGCTTGTTCATGTAGGCGATGCCCTGCCAGTTGTGCAGCGCACCACGCTCGGCAACGGCGATGACCGCAATCGCACCGGGCATGCCTTCGGCAAGCAGCGTGGTGCCCTCAACCGGATCGACCGCGATATCGACCTCAGGCCCATCACCAGAGCCGACTCGCTCGCCGATGTAGAGCATCGGTGCTTCATCTTTTTCGCCCTCACCAATCACCACTACACCGTTCATCGGCACACTGTCGAGGGCGTAGCGCATGGCATCAACGGCAGCCTGGTCAGCCCCAATCTTGTCGCCACGACCCATCCAACGCCCACTGCGTAGGGCGGCGGCCTCTGTAGCGCGTACGAGATCCATGCCAAGGTTTCGCTCGATCCGCATGGGCGTCCTCCATTGGACTTGTGAAGCAGCACGGTGCGCCATTCTAGCATACGCCCCCACCCCTGTCGAACGCAGGTGGTACGTACATTGCCCCCGAGGCACGTTCAGCCAGTCCAGTGGGGAAGGGGAAGCGTGCGACGCTTGTGTCATCAATGGTATAGCCCATGCCGGGTGAGGTAGGGGCATAGAGTAGTCCATCGCGGATGTCGAGGGGTTGATAGAGCGCTGCTGCCTGGAGATCGGTCAACTCACGGGCCATTTCAAGGCGTACTACGCCTGGTGCGGCGAGTGCAAAGTGCACGTTAGCCATGAAACCAGGGCCACCACACCAGGCATGGGGCATGAGTGCCAGCCCGTGCTCGTTGGCGAGAGCCGCTACATCCAGTGCTGCTCCCAGCCCACCGACAAAATTGACATCGGGTTGCAGGAGGTCGAGGCCAGCAGCATCGACGAATGGTTCGAAGCCTGCACGGAGCGCCAGGCTCTCACCGCCTGCAATGGGCACCCTCGTACGTGCACGTAGCCAACCGTAGCCCTGTGGATCCAGGTAGCTGAGGGGCTCCTCAAAGAAGGCAACCTGATGGCTTTCGAGCAGCTGTGCCACCGCCAACGCCTCCTCGCGCGAGATCGGGTTGGGGATACCGCCCATATGGCCATCAACACCGATGACGAGATCTGCACCAGCCAATTCCCGAATGGTCGCGAGGGTTGTGTCGAGCATCTGGAGCAGTTCTTCACCCCGAGGTTCGTAGAGGTGCGTTGCGTCCATTGCGCCAAATTGGAGGCCGATCTTGAGCCCACGGAAGCCCTCGGCAAGGAGTGCGTTTACT
The DNA here is from genome assembly GCA_903915775.1 of uncultured Chloroflexota bacterium. GTDB lineage: Bacteria > Chloroflexota > Chloroflexia > Chloroflexales > Chloroflexaceae > Viridilinea. The sequence goes on from CAIWUD010000475.1 coordinate 5,197, forward strand.
AACGGTGGGAGGAGTGCGGGGTCTTTGGGTGCAGAGCCAAGGCTGGCGTAGATAGGGATCGTGGTGCGAGGGGTGTTGCTAAGCAGGCGGTATACGGGTACCCCAGCCGCTTGCGCCGCAATGTCCCATAGAGCCGTCTCGATCGCCCCGATCACACTGGGAGCTGCACCAGCACGGCCCCACCAGATACTCGAAGTGAACATGCGTTGGCGTAGGGCATCGATCTGAGTCGCATCTTCACCAATCAGGAGGGGTTCGTAGTAGGCAACGAGCGCTTGGGCCACTTCGCCACAGAAGAGACCCATCAGGCTCTCGCCGTGACCGCTGATCCCAGCGTCGGTAGTCACCCGTACCAGTGCCGATCCGGCCACATAGCCAGCTGAATTCGTAGCTCGACATAAAAAACAGTGTACGCTCACGATGCGCATGGTTTGTTCTCCTCGGGGTTCGGGCTGCTTCAGAGTCGGCTCTTTGCCCTTGACCGTTTGTCGCCGCTTCCTGCTGTGGGGTTGAAGGATTGCGCGGAGGGTAGAGCTCTCCACCCCTCTTCCCAAACGGTCACCCTGTGCGGTTGCGCAGGGCGTAGATGCCCCAAGCACAACCGAAGCAGGCCGTACAGGCAAGAACGATCGCTGCGCCCGAGGCAACGTTGGCGTAGTAGGAGGCGTAGAGGCCGACGGTGGCGGAGATCACGGCGATAAGGGCGGCCAGGAGCATCATGCGGGGGAGGCGATTGGTGAGAAGCGCTGCCGCTGCAGCCGGGGTGACGAGGAGTGCTGAGGTGAGGACGACACCCACCACTTGAATGCAGGTGACAACCGTTAGGGCAAGCAGGATCAGAAGGATGAGTCGTAGCCGATCGGTGCGTAAGCCGATCACTTCGGCGTAGGCGGGGTCGTAGCTCGTGAGCTCCAACTCTTTGTGCAGGAGCCAGAGGGTGGTGAGTACGAGCAGGGCGACCGCGACGATCAGCAGGAGATCGAGGGTGCGTACCCCCAGGATATTGCCGAAGAGCATGTGGCTCAGATCACGGAAGGAGCGCGCCTGGCTCATGA
>CAIWUD010000476.1 GCA_903915775.1 uncultured Chloroflexota bacterium
CAGGATGTCCCCTTCGAGCAGGTGGTGGAGGCGCTGCAACCAAGCCGCAACCTGAGCCACAGCCCGCTCTTCCAGGTGATGTTCAACCTGCTCCAGGCGAGTGAAACGCCGCTGCAGCTGCCGGGGGTCGCCATCGAGTTGTGGGAAGCGGACGACGCCGTCGCGAAGTTCGACCTGACCCTCAGCGTGGTGGAGGAGCGCGAGGCGACGATAGCGGCCCTGGAGTACAATACCGATCTCTTCGACGCGGCGACGATCGTGCGGATGGCGGGTCACTTCCAGACGTTGCTGGCAGGGGTCGTGGCCGATCCCGCGCAGTCGGTGGCGACGCTGCCCATGCTCACGGCAGACGAGCGGGAGCAACTGCTCGTGACGTGGAACGATACCGTAGCGGAGTATCCGCAGGCGTGCATCCACGAGCTGTTTGAAGCACAGGTAGCACGAACCCCCGATGCAGTCGCGCTGATCTTCGAGGATCAGCAACTGAGCTATGCGGAGCTGAATAGCCGGGCGAACCAGGTGGCGCACCAGTTGCAAGCGCTGGGTGTTGGCCCCGAGGTACTGGTCGGCCTCTGTGTGGAGCGTTCATTGGAGATGGTGGTGGGGCTCTTGGGCATCCTCAAGGCGGGTGGGGCGTATGTACCTTTGGACCCGAGCTACCCTGAGGAGCGCCTCGCCTTCATGCTTGCGGATGCCGCGGTAGCGGTATTGCTGACCCAGGCTCACCTGCGTACCACGCTGCCCGCTACCGATGCGCAGGTCATCTGCCTTGATGCCGATTGGCCGATGATTGCTACACAGCCGACGACCAACCCGGTGAGCAGGGTACAGCCCGATCACCTCGCCTACGTCATCTACACCTCAGGTTCTACTGGCAGGCCCAAGGGGGTCATGATCGCGCATTACGCCCTCGCCGCCCATATCGTAACAGTATGTCGGCACTACGCCATCACGGCCCAGGATCGCATCCTCCAGTTCGCTGCCTTCAGCTTTGATGCTGCACAGGAGCAGATCTTCGCCGCCCTCGCCAGCGGTGCCACCCTCGTACTACGCAGCCAAACGCTCTGGGATGGCAGTGAGTTTGCTCGGCAGGTGTCGCACACCGGGATCACCATCGCCGACCTCCCGCCAGGATACGCGCTGCAACTCGTGAGCGCATGGCAGGGGGCACGTCCCACCTTCCTCGACCAGCAGGTACGGCTCGTCCTGGTCGGTGGCGAAGCCGTGCGCCCTGAGTTGGTGCGACAGTGGCAAGCATTGGCCCCACAAGTAACCCGGCTGCTCAACGTCTATGGTCCTACCGAGACGACGATTACGGCCACCGTGGGTGATCTGAGCAGCTACACCATCGCTGCAGGAGCGGTGAACCTGCCGATTGGACGACCACTGGCGGGACGGCAAGCCTACCTGTTCGACCCGTGTGGGCAACTCGTCCCCATCGGGGTAGCTGGCGAGCTCTTCCTGGGCGGGGAGGGCGTGGCCCGGGGCTACCTAAACCGCCCCGAGCTCACGGCGGAGAAGTTCATCGCGAACCCCTTCGGGGAAGGAAGGCTCTACCGGACGGGGGACCTGGCCCGTTGGCTGCCCGATGGCAACCTGGAGTACCTGGGACGCATCGACCAGCAGGTGAAGCTGCGCGGCTTCCGCATCGAGCTCGGGGAGATCGAGAGCGTGCTCAGCGGCTACGCCGCAGTGCAAGAGGCGGTCGTGGTTGCCCGTGAGGACGTACTGGG
>CAIWUD010000477.1 GCA_903915775.1 uncultured Chloroflexota bacterium
GCTCGCCGATCCGCAGAGCTATGAGGTGCTCAACCCTCATAGCTTTGGTCGTTCGCGCACGGTTGCCGTGGCGCATCGTCTGGTTGGGTGGCACGCGGTTGCCGAGCGCGCCCGTGAGCTTGGGATCTACCTGAGCCAGAGCGCAGCACGCCGAGCTGCGGCACGGATCAAAGCCCTCGGGGACGAGCATGAACTTGATAGCACCACGGTCGATGAGATTCTGTATGAGTATGCGGAGTAGGCCGACCTGCCCAGGATGGTTATTGGATAAGTGAGGAGTAGCGCGATGGCACAGACCTTAAGTGAGCAGATTCTCTCGCGGTCCGCTGGGCGCACGGTACACGCTGGTGATGTAGTGACGGTCAATGTGGATCTGGTGATGATGCACGATAGCCTCTCACCAGGGATCATTCGGGTGCTCCATGAGGAGCTTGGTGCGGAACGGGTCTGGGATCCCGCCCGTGTGGCAGTGGTGATCGACCACGTTGCTCCAGCGGCGAGCGTGCAGACGGCTGAGAAGCAGGCTGAGGTGCGACGATGGGCCCGTGCTCAGGGTATTACCAACCTGTTTGATGTGGGGCGTGGGATTTCGCATCCGGTGCTGGTTGAGGAGGGTCTGGCCCGACCCGGTATGGTGATTGTGGGTAGTGATAGCCACAGTACCGCCTACGGCTGTGTTGCTGCCTTCGGCACCGGCATGGGTACGACCGATATAGCCCTCGCAGCAGCAACGGGGCGCACATGGTTCCGCGTTCCCGAGACGGTGCTGGTACGGGCGTCGGGCAACTTTCGCCCTGGTGTGAGTGCCAAAGATCTCGGCCTGCGTGCCACCCGTGCCCTGCGCGCCGATGGGGCAACCTATGCTGCCGTCGAGTGGCATGGCCTCGAACACCTCTCGGTGATGGAGCGGATGACCTTGGCGACACTCTCCATCGAGGTGGGGGCGAAGGCGGGGCTGATCCCGCCTACGGGGATCGCTCAGACAGTGCCCGATTGGCTCGGGGTGCAGGAGGGGGCGAGCTATAGCCAGTTGATCGAGATCGATCTCGCGACCCTCGATCCCCAGATCGCGGTGCCCCATACGGTTGATAATGTCGCCGATCTCTGTGACATTGGCCGTGTGGCGGTAGATGTGGTCTACCTCGGTACCTGTACCAATGGCCACTATGAAGATATGGCTGCTGCGGCGAGCATCCTCCGCGGGCGGCGCATCGCCCCCGGGCTCCGTATGTTGGTCGTTCCAGCTAGTGCCCAAGCGCTGCAGCGTGCCGCTGAGGATGGTACGCTGGCGACACTCCTTGCAGCCGGGGCCACCATCGGTACGCCTGGTTGTGGCGCCTGCATCGGACGCCACATGGGGGTCCTGGCCCCCGGTGAAGTCTGCCTCTTCACGGGTAACCGCAACTTCCGGGGACGTATGGGTAGCCCCGAGGCACAGATCTACCTCGCTTCACCCGAGGTCGCCGCTGCCACCGCCCTGACTGGCTACATCACCCATCCGCAAGAACTCCTCTAGTA
>CAIWUD010000478.1 GCA_903915775.1 uncultured Chloroflexota bacterium
CCAGCCTTGGGAGCGCCAGCAAACGGGAGGAGTGGAGGGCGCAGCCCTCCGCAAAAACCCCTAACCCAGCCTTGGGAGTGCCAGACGGTCATACTGGCAGTGCCAGAATGGAAACATCCCTAACGCCGAGAACGTTATGCATGATCAAATCCTGAACGATCATTGGCAGGTTCGTCCCTTGGATAGCTTCCGCCAGGGCCTCTACCCACACGACGATGAGGATGGTTGGCATGCCGCAACGGTACCTGCCCACTGGCAGCAGATCCCCGAACTTGCCCACCACCACGGCAAGGTGCTCTACCGCTGCCGCTTCATCCGTAGCGAGCAGGTGCCTTCTATGCGCCACTGGCTGCGCTTTGCAGGTATCTTCTACCGCTCACGATCCTACCTGAACGGGGTTGATCTCGGTGCCCACGAGGGCTACTTCATCCCCTACGAGGTAGAGGTTGGCGATCTCCTGCGCCGTGAAAACACCCTCCTTGTGGAGGTTGATTGCCCTGAAGAGCGCAACAAGCTCGGCAAGACCCTGATTACCGGCGTCTTCTCCCACTGGGACTGTCTCGATCCCCAGGCGAACCCCGGTGGTATTTGGCTTCCTGTTACGCTCCACTCCAGCGGTGCCGTCCGTCTACGCCATGCCCGCCTCCTGACGATCGCATGTAATCAGCGCTTCGCCCAGGTGCGCATGGATCTCGATGTTGATGCTGCCATGGATGGCCCACTACTACTACAGGTGCGCTTCACGCCACGTACCTTTGATGCACCCACCCAACACTTCGAACTGCGCCGTCAGGTGCGGAGCGGAGCGCAGCAGCTTGGTGGGCTCATCAAACTGCGTGAACCCCGCCTCTGGTGGACCCACGATCTTGGACGTCCAGATCTCTACGATGTGAGTATTGAACTCCTGACTGAGCGTGGGGTGAGTGATCGCACCACTCTGGCCTTTGGGGTACGCACCTTTGAGCTACGGCGCTGGGTGGCCTACCTGAACGGGGTACGCTTTCTCGTCAAGGGTAACAACTACCCGCCCGGTGATATGCGCATCGCAACCATGACCCGTGAGCGCTACGATCACGACCTACAACTGGCCCGCGAGTGCCACATGAACATGCTGCGGGTGCACGCCCACGTCGAGCACCCCCACTTCTACGCTGCTGCTGATGCTGCCGGCATCCTGCTCTGGCAAGACTTCCCCCTGCAGTGGGTCTACGATCGCAAGGTGCTGCCCGAGGCTCGTCGTCAGGTTGAGGCGATGGTACGCCTCCTCGGCACCCACCCCTCGATCGCCGTCTGGTGTATGCACAACGAGTCGTTCCTGCTCGAAGATACAGCCGATGAGCGTTGGATGGCGCGTCTACGTACCCAGTGGACGGCCCTCAGCTTCAACTGGAGCCGTGACATCCTCGATGCTCAACTGAAGTCCGTTGCCGAACATGAAGATCCCACCAGGCCGGTTGTGCGCTCATCGGGCGAGTTCCATATCCCCTACGTACGCGAAGGTACCGATAGTCACGCCTACTTTGGCTGGTACCGCAACCATGGTACCCTCGAAGATGCGGAGATGATGCAGCGCCGCTTCCCTGGAAACCTGAGCTTTGTGACCGAATTTGGCACGCAGAGCTTTCCAAACCTGGAGAGCTGTCTCGCCTTTATGCCCGATCCCCTCACCGAAGAGGCGGTGCACCGCCTCCAGATGCGCCACGGGCTACAGGGTGAGATTATGGCCAACTGGATTCCCTGGCGCGAATCGACCTCCCTCGCGGAGGTGGTGGCCCTGAGCCAGGACTACCAGATCTTTATCAACCGCTACTATATCGATCGCCTGCGCGATCGGAAATACCGTCCGACTGGCGGGGTTATCGCCTTCCTCTTCGTTGACCCCTACCCTGCCGTGCTCTGGAGCGTACTCGACTACTGGCGCGTGCCCAAGCGCTCCTACTACGCCCTCCGCACAGCGTTTAGTCCCCAGTACGCCTACTGCATCTACATGCCACGCACCTACACGATCGGCGAGGCGGTCCTGCTCCCCCTGATGGTGGTCAATGACGCACGCCGGGCGATCCTGGGTGCCCGTCTCGAGGCGCGTCTGCGCGATCCCGGTGGTGACCTGATCGCTGAAGCGCGCCATACCCTGGATCTTCCACCTGACTGCTTGCCAATGACCGTTGATCAGCTA
>CAIWUD010000479.1 GCA_903915775.1 uncultured Chloroflexota bacterium
CCCCACGGCGCCGCCACCGAGACTGGCCAGGGCAGCGGTCTATCGTACCTACGTGGTTGCCGATCTCCTCGAGAGCTTCCAGTTGAGCCGTCAGCAGACGCTCAACCTGCTACGCGGGCTAACGGCGGCAGCCTGGCGGCGCACTGGCTACCATGCGGTGTTTGGGGTAGTTCCGCTGACTCACCAGGGTAACTGGGTCGTAGAGCATGAGCGCGGCCACCTGGTCGAAATGGCCCAGATGCGCCACGATCTGCTCAACCAGCGTGGCCAACCCATATCACCGCTGCTGCACTCAAACCTCGTGGCTGAGACTCTTGACGGCGAGTAGCGGTGATCAGTAGTGTGCCTAGCGTACGAGAGACTGGAGGGCACCGCCCTCCACAAACCACCTGAGCCACCCTCGGTTCCGCCCAGGGATCTTCGATCTAGAGATAACTACGCCCCATAAGGCGGCGCAGCCGCCGGCGCAAGCTCGTGCGCATGGTGCGCCCAAAGAGGGCGAAGAAGAAGAGCCCAATTAGGGAGAGCAGATTGCGGCGCGGACGCACCAGGTTGCGGAGAGCAGCCTCTTGGCGCAGGGGCAGTGGTGAGTGCGAATGTACTTCGACGCGTAGTTCGCCAGTCCGCCACTCCCGCTCGATCCAGAAGAGATCGGGCATACTCCGCTGGAAGAAGTAGTAGGCTGGGTTATGCTCGTAGAGGTAGTCAAAGAGCTCACCAAACGGCTCCTCTGGCTCCTTGGGGTGGAGTACCAGGGTATTACCGATCAGATTCACATACCAGCGGTGAAAGGACCAGTGAAAAAGGCGCTCGGCGATCTCTGAGGGGCTCTGAATATACCCAGCCGCACTCGTCCGTTCGAGTTCACGGGCAAACTGGACGGGGTCATCCATGTGCTCAAGGATATGCGAGCAGATGACATACGCAAATGCCTGATCACGGAAGGGGAGATGGTGAGCATCGGCAACGACAAAAGGCCGATCGACGATCAGATCCCCGCCCCGTTCACGGTTATCCGTGCCAAGGAAGCGATCGACGAGAATATCGGAGCGTGGATGGGGATTATCACCACTACCAATCTCGAGCACGAGCCCAGAGCGGGGAGGGTTGAGCTTTTGCTTCATAGAAGGGGCTCACAGCTGAGGCGTAGCAGCCATGAGGTGTCAATTGAGATCATCACCACTGAGGCTATCGCGCAGAATGTCGAGGTTCTCCAGGGCCAGGCCGGTGCCGATGGCTACGCATGAGGCGGGCTGATCGGCGACGTAGCATGGCACACCGGTCACTTCGGTCAGCAGTTCATTGATCCGGCGCAGCATCGATCCGCCACCGGTCATCACCATGCCCTTATCAATGATGTCGGAGGAGAGCTCAGGCGGGGTCTCGACGAGTACGGCGCGAACCGCGTTCACAATCGCCTCAAGAGGCTCTTGAATCGCCTCGGTGATCTCATTCGACTCGATACTGATGGTGCGTGGCAGGCCGGCCACCTGGTCGCGTCCACGTACCTGCGTGGTTAAGGGGCGCTCCAGGGCGAGGGCTGAACCGATCTCGATCTTGACACTTTCAGCAGTCCGCTCACCAATCAGCACGTTGTACTTACGCTTAATATAGGCAGCGATCGCCTCATCAAAGCGATGGCCACCGACCCGTACTGAAGTACTGACAACGATATCATTCAGTGAGACCACCGCCACTTCAGTGGTTCCACCCCCAATATCGATAATCAAGTTTCCTGACGGTTGCGCCACGGGAATATTCGCCCCGATAGCCGCTGCCAATGGTTCGCGGATGAGGTAGGCCTGGCCCGCGCCTGCCTCCATGGCGGCACGGCGCACCGCCCGCATCTCAACGCTCGTCACACCAGCTGGGATGCAGATCATCACTTCGGGCTTGGAGATGCGGAAGCGCCCCGCAGCCCGATTGATAAAGTAGGTGAGCATCGCCTCAGTGACCACGTAGTCGGCGATGACACCGTTGCGCATCGGGCGTACCACCTCAATGCTTTCCGGTTCACGCCCGAGCATCGCGAGGGCTTCTGCACCAACAGCGCGCACACGACCATCGCGCTTGTTCAGAGCGACTACCGAGGGCTCCGAGAGCACAATACCCCGGCCTTTGACATAGACGAGTACGTTAGCCGTACCCAGGTCGATACCGATCTTACGGGCCATAGTTTCCCCTGTGTGCGCGATATATCCTCTCTC
>CAIWUD010000480.1 GCA_903915775.1 uncultured Chloroflexota bacterium
CCTCGTACCCAGTTTAAGAAGTAAGGCCTGTGACCTATGCGGGTAATCACTGGCGCCATTAGCCACGAGACAAGCACCTTCACGCCAGTCGCAACAACATGGGCGGACTACCACGATCATTTTGGCTACCTGCGGGGCGCGGAGGTCATTGAGCGTTTTCGCGGTACCAATACGCCCACTGGGGGGTTTATCGACGGTGCTGATACCCACGGCTTTACCCTGATTCCTACGATCTTCACCGCCCCCCATCCAAGTGGGCCCACACCCCGTGATATCTTCGATGCCGTGCTCAGCGAGCTCCTTGAGGCGATTCGTGCCGCTGGTGCGATTGATGGGGTGCTGCTTGAACTGCATGGCTCGATGGTCGCTGAGGGTGTTGATGATGGCGAAGGGTATATCCTCGCTGCGGTGCGTAACCTCGTGGGGCCGACGGTTCCGATTGTGGTGCAGCTCGACATTCATTCCAGCCTCTCGCAGGCAATGGTTGATCAGGCCGATGTCCTGATTGGCCGCGAGACCTATCCCGAGGTCGATATGGCTGCCCGTGGCCGTGAATGCGCAGACGTGCTGGTGCGGATCCTCCGTGAGGGGCTGCGCCCGACCATGGCGTTGCACCGCATTCCCATGATCTGGGGATTGAATCAGGTGACTGCTCACCCGCCCATGGCTGAGGCTATCGCCGAACTGCACCGTATTGAGGCGCTGCCCGGGGTGGTCTGTGCCTCAATTGCCACCGGGTTTCGTCTGGCCGATGTGCCTGATATGGGTTCGTCAGTCTACGTGGTGACTGACAACGACCAGGCTCTAGCCCAACGCCTTGCCGACGAGTTGGGTGAATGGCTCTTTGCCCGCCGTGCTGATTGGCACTACCCCTTCCCAACGATGACTGAAGCGCTGGCCAATGCTGAAGCGGCCGGTGGCTTTCCAGCAATTTTTGCCGATTGGACTGATAATGCCGGGGGTGGTGCACCAGCCGACAGCACTGGGATGCTACGGGTGATGATTGAGGCCGGGCTGCAAGATGCCTGTGTGCTCTATATTGTCGATACCGAAGCCATTGCCCAGTGTCATGCCGCTGGTGTCGGGGCACGCCTAACCCTCGATGTGGGCGGCAAATCTTCACCACTGCAGGGGCGCCCGGTGCGCATGGACGTGGAAGTTGTGGCCCTGTCGGATGGTCGGTTTCGTTATGATGGACCGATGTACGCTGGCATGGAGGGGAACATGGGCCTATCGGCCCATATTCGCCAGGATGGCATCCACGTGCTGCTGGTAACGCAGCGTGAGCAGCCCTTTGATACCGCCTTCGCACGTACCCTTGGGCTCGACCCGCGTACAATGCGCTACATCGGGGTGAAGTCGGCCGCTCACTTCCGTGCCGGCTTTGAACCGTGGGCCGGGTCGATTCAGCTCATCTCGGAGCCGAGTGTCCACAACTTTCTGACTGGTGAACTGCGCTACCAGCGATTGGGGCGTATGCTCTATCCGATCGATGCGATCTAGTGCATCTTGCTGGGGAGGTTTCATGCACACAACAACCGTCGCGATGCTCGGGATCACCCATCCCCACTCGTTGGCCCATCTGCGTACGCTGCAACTCCTGCCAGAAGTAGAACGGATTCTGCTCTGGGATCCTGATCCCGTTGCCCTCGCGGCGGCACGCCAGGCGCAGCCCGAGCGCATTGCCCTCGCAACCACCGATCTCCAGGCGCTGCTGGCTGATGGGGCGTTAGAGTATGCACTGGTCTCTCATCCCACCGATGAGTCGCCTGCCGTCTGTGAGCAAGCACTGCTAGCCGGTGCCCACGTGCTGGCTGAGAAGCCGATTGGGCGTAATCCAGCCGAGATCGAACGGCTGCTGCTTACGGCTGAGCGCGCCGGGCGGCGACTGGGAGTCTGCTACCAGAATCGTTACCATCCCCTCACCCGTGAGGCGCGTACCCTGGTTGCGGATGGTCTGATCGGTGCGCTCGTCTCCATCGAGATTCGCATGCTCACCACTCAGGTGCGCTTCCGTGACCCGACCCACTGGCTCTTCCAGCGTGAGCGCTCCGGTGGTGGGGTGATCTCATGGTTGGGCTGCCACTACCTGGATATGATGCGCTACGTGGCCCAGGATGAGATTGTCTCTGTGTCGGCTGAGGTGGCCACCCGCAGCGGTGAGGCGATCGATGTGGAGGATGTGGCGACCCTCGCACTGCGCTTCCGCTCCGGTGCGGTTGGATCGCTCCATATTGGCTACATCCTGGCTATGCATGGCGGCGGGTACCATAACCGCGGTGGCTACGATACCTACATCGGCATCTATGGCCGCGAGGGTCGCTTGCGCTGGTCGGGTGAGACCCCTCGGCTACAGGTCGAGAGTGCTGGCGCAGCGTGGCGTAGCGCGCCAATGCGTGCGATCGACTACCAGATCGCAGAGACGCCAGCCTACGGCGGAGCCTCCGGTGAAGAGTTTGTACGCGATTTTCTGCGCGCCTGTGCCCAAGGGCAACCTCTCCCGGCTGATGGCCGTGATGCTCTCCAGATCGCGCGGGTCGTCGATGCAGCCTATCGCTCTTCGGCCAGTGGGCAGCGTGTAGCAACCGACTGATCGGGGCTGAGCAGCGATACATTCTGGAACGATCTTCGCGGGGGTGTCGAGGGCTTTTACCCTCGACACCCCGTACGCTTGGTACGCTGATCTGGGATCACCGAGCGCCTGCTCGGTGCCTCCTGAGAGTCAGTCCCGAGTCGTTCACGTTCGGGGTAGGCTACTTACGCACCGAGTGGTAGCTGCGCGGGCGAGACGCCCGCACTAGCTTTTAGGTGTACTGCTTTATAAGGTTGGCACCAATGCCCCCCTCCCAGCCTCCCCCCGCTGGGGGGAGGCTGCTGGCTCCCTCCCCCAACGGGGGAGGGGTGGGGTGGGGCAAGAGGTGCTAACGTACTGAAGCAAGCCACTTATGCGGACTTACCCTACCTGCCGTTTGAAGGCATCGATGCTACGCGCAGTGATGCGCTGCTCCCAATCATCATGCTGCAGGGCTTCGCGCATGAGTGGGAAGACCTCACGCCACGCTGCACTGATCAGATCGAGATCCTCGTCGGAGTGGGCGTAGCAGGGGCTCACCCCAAAAGAGGTAAAGACACCGCGGCGAGTCATCTCCTGCACGTAGTAGTCCTTCATGGCGCGCTTCTGGCGTGCATCGCCGCTCGTTGCCGTGATGGCGAACTGCTGTGGAAGACCAGCGCAGCGGAGGGGTAGCTCGAACTCGGCGGCCATGGCCTCCAACTGCTGCTGAAAGCGTTTGCCAAATGCGGCGATCTTGGTGAAGCCATCGCGGCGGCGTAGCTCACGGATGGTTGCGAGTGATGCGGCCAGGCCTACGGCATCGGACCAGTAGGTGCTGCTGACGAACATGTCACCAACGACCTCCATGATGGCACGGCGACCAACGACCGCACCCATCGCGTAGCCATTCGAGATCGCCTTGGCGTAGGTGGCAAGGTCGGGGGTAACCCCGAACTGGGTCTGCGCACCACCAAGCCCCAGGCGGAAGCCGGTGACCACCTCATCGAAGATCAGGACTGCGCCATGCGCCGTGGCTAGGGCGCGTACCCCTTCGAGGAAGCCCGGGGCGGGTAGTGAAGCGCCACGCGATGCTTCGAGAATAATGGCGGCAACCTGCCCCTGATTGCGCTCGAGCTGCTCTTCGAGCGAGTTGAGGTCGTTGTAGCGAAACGGGAGGGCGGTACCGGCAAGACCATGGGGAACACCCTTGGGCTGGATTCCAGGGAGCAGGTGGGTGTCGAGAACACTACCACTCTCAAGATTCGCGGCCAGGTACCAGTCGTGCCAGCCGTGGTAGCCGCAGAAGAGCACCTTTTCGCGTCCGGTGTAGCCGCGGGCGATGCGGACGGCGATTGCATCAGCCTCACCACCGCCCTTACAGTAGCGCACCATCTCGGCGCAGGGGATGATCGAGGTCAACTCACGGGCCAGTTCATACTCCAACGGGTGACTGACGCTGTAGGCGGTACCCTGGCGGATCTGGTCGATGACAGCTGCATCGACAGCATCGTCGGCGTAGCCAAGGATTGATGCGCCAACACACATCATCAGGTCGACATACTCATTCTCATCAAGATCCCAGAAGCGCGAACCCTTGCCACGGCTGACGTAGGGCGGGGTCAGGCCAAGTGAGTAGAGCTCGGGGCGGCGGCTGATGAGTTGCGCTCCACCGGGGATCAGTTCGAGTGCCTGGCGGTAGAGGGCGTAGGACTGTTCAACTGACTGCTCAGTGATCTGTTGGCTCATAGGGATACTCCTTCAAGAAGAAGCAATGACTTTAGCGCTGGAGGAGTGCATCAAAATCCTGACGAATCTGGCGCCAGCCCTGCTGGAGCATAATGATCGCTGCGCCACAGGCGAGGAAGCGTGCACCCTGCTCGTAGTAGCGTTCGGCGACGGCTGCAGAGCCGACGGGTATGCCCCAATGTTTGCCATGCTTCGCTGCTGCAGCGGCCACCCGGTCGATAGCCGTCTGAATGAGCGGATCCCTAGTCTGGAGCGGGATACCATAGCTCTGAGAGAGATCTGCCGGACCGACGAAGAGGATGTCGACCCCAGGAACAGCGGCGATCTCATCGACATTCTCAACCGCCTCGCGATCTTCGATCTGGACACAGACAAAGGTCTCACGATTCGCGTGGGCCATATACTCCAGGGTCGGAGCCAGGCCATAGTCTGCAGAGACCTCGACACCGTCGATACCACGCATGCCCATGGGGGCAAAGCGCGAGTAGCGCACAATCTGCTCGGCTTCAGCGGCGCTACAACAGTGGGGCACCATGATCCCAGTTGCACCGGCTTCGAATGGGCGCGAGTAGGTCCAGTAGTCACCTTTGCGAATACGGGCCATCGGTTCAACGCCACCAGCTCTGCAGCCCAGCGCCATATCAAACAGATGATCGTAGCTGTAGTCCTGGTGCTCCATGTCGATCCAGACGCAGTCAAAATCGAGCATGCCGATCATCTCGGTGAGTTTGGCTGAGGCGTAGGGAGTGACGGTCGTCACGAGGGCCAGCTTATTCTGGCGGAGTTTGGCAAGGACTCGATTAGTTCGCAAGGTTCGCTCCTTCATGTGTAGATATGCGTGCGGCGGTGCCGCAGATGGTTACTATAGAAACTTTGGCCGCGCCAGTGTCACTACGGAATGCCCCAGGTAGAGGGATTGAGC
>CAIWUD010000481.1 GCA_903915775.1 uncultured Chloroflexota bacterium
CTGAGCGAGGGCGTCTCGCCCTCGTGGCGCTCTGTACGGGCAACCCCCCGTGGTTGCCCTGCCGTTGTACCACCTCACGGGAGGCGCGAACTGAGCGAGAGCGTCTCGCCCTCGTGGCGCTCTGTACGGGCAACCCCCCGTGGTTGCCCTGCCGTTGTACCACCTGACGGGAGGCGCGAACTGAGCGAGGGCGTCTCGCCCTCGTGGCGCTCTGTACGGGCAACCCCCCGTGGTTGCCCTGCCGTTGTGTACCTCCTTAGGGGAGGTGTGGAGGGCGTAGCCCTCCGCAAACAGATCTCACGCAGCCCTGACACCGCCCATCTGTCAAGCTGGCGCAGCCGAAACCGAACCATCCCTAAGGCTTAAAGAGGGTAAGGGTACGCCGCGCAAGGTTCAGATTACCGCTCACATGCAGACGGTGGAAGAACCACTCGCGCCAGGGAGAGGTCTGGTAGCACATCATCCGACAGAAGAGGTCGGCACTGGGGAAGGAGAAGGTCACATCGTTGGTACGCGCCCGACCAATCCGCCCCTGGGCACCCTCCGGGCTGAGCCGAATAATCCAACTGCCACCACCCTGACCGGCGATCTGGATCGCGATGGTTGCGTGCAGTTGACCCGCCCGTGAGAGCCAGTAGTTGAGGCCGCGCAGATGGATGAAGCGGGTAATCTGTCGGCGCATCAGGCTCGGTTGAAAGTAGATCCAGATTGGACGTGCCCGGCTGACTGCAAGTTGGGTGGCGTGTACAATGCCCGCATGGGCAAGTGAACTCCCAAACAGTTCGGCTACGGTAGGTGGGCTACTAAAGTGGGGGAGGGGAACCCGACGGAGCATCGTCTCAACCGTAAGTGGGGCCACCAGTTCCGCGGCATGGCTGAGCGCGTCAAGAAACGAGGTAACGAGCTCTTCCACCGGGATGTGGGTGCGGGCCTCAATGGTCGCCTGGTTGAATGCCTTCAGCTGGGTACGGCTGCTTAGTCCCGTGATGCTTGCTGTCCTTCCCGCAATTGTGTCACGGATGACCTGGTTGTAGAGCAGGGTCATCGCCTCTACATGGGCCAAGGCCTGGAGACGCGTCCAGCCAACTACCCGGCGCTCACTACGCCTCGCCCAATCTTCTTCATGCATCCGTGCAAAGTTACCACTGTAGATCTCTCGTAGGGTGAGGAAGTCTGCAGCCACCGTGTAGGTGGTGAAGGCGCCAATGCGATCCCCAAGCTGTGCCCTGGCCGTATCTGCGTCACCGGCATCATCCGGCGTTGTCGCACCAATCGGCCTGGGATCGGGCATCTCGCTCTCGTCATCAGGCAGCATCGCTTCTCCATTCAGTCGTTGGGATGGTTCGATGTCGATTGCACTGGTGTGACCGTTTGGCAGTAGTAGCGCTGGGTTGGTTTTTTGTGGAGGGGGTGCAGCCCTCCATACCTCCCGTCGTTGGCAGCCTGCCTCACTTAGGGGCGACGACGGCGTGGAAGGAGCCGGAGGAAGGCGTCAAAACGCTGGTCGATACCACGCTGCCCGCGGAGGAGCGGCTGGTAGCGGTCGAGGCGACCTGCCACCACATCGTCGCGGAGGGCGTCACATGCCTCAGTCAGGCGCTCACCCACCTCACGGACGAGTGAGGCTTCATCCAGGGTCGATACTGGTTGGTGGGTCGGCCCCATGCGGATGAACGCGTGGGGGAGCTGTTGGCCTAGAAACTCGTAGCGCAGGGCGATGGGGCAGAGGGTTACTCGCTCCAGTTGGGCAGCGATGCGGGCAATCCCGTTATGGATCTTCAAGGGGCGTTGATCGGCATGGACAATGCGCCCCTGGGGAAAGATGAAGAGCGCCCGCGCACTGCGTTGATCGCGTAGCAACTGAGCAGCATACCCAAGGGCACGACGCGTATCTTCGCGATCATGACGATTGATACTGAACGCACCGGACCAGGTGAAGAAGCGATAGGAGCGTAACTGCCGCTCCTCCATGAGCAGGTAGGTGTCGAAACGGTTACGCAGCACCACATGGTCAATGACATACATGAGGTAGCCATCCCACCATGAACTATGGTTCATGTAGAGGATTAACGGTCCGTCATCGGGATCCGGTAGCGGCTCGTGAGTCTGCAGCCAGACTCGATCAAACTGCTGCCAGAGTGACCAGCGCGCAAAGAGCCAGTAGAGCGCCGTGTCACCTAACCACTGCTTCGCTGCCGGGATGGCCGGTTGGAAAGTTTCACTCATGGGAGGGCCTCGGGGTGCATGGCACGGGCGCGGCCGTACGCCTGACGGGCTAACGTGATCAACTCATCGGCAATGGGGTGCAGGTCGCCATCCGTGGGAACGTAGATCTCGTTGAGTAGTTCGATCGCCGCATGCTCAAAGGCGTGGCGCAGTGGCCAGAGGCCGACTAGTGAAGTGTCGGCAAAGACGACGAGGAGCGCAAAGCGCCTGGCCACGGACGGCGGCTCCTGCTCGATCGCCCGGATCAGCGTGGTGAGCCGGGTTGGTAGTCTTCCACCGTGCAGCGGTGTGACGATGATCAGCAACTCGGCGGCATCAATATCGGCCCGTACCGGCTCGATGAGCGGATCGATCGGGCTGGCTGTCCCGTCATCCACTAGCACTTCGCCCAGGTAGGCGGCACGTTTGACCGGTGGTAGTGCGGCCAGCATGAGATCAAGGCAGGCTGGTGCTAGCCCACTGCCGCTGGCACTGCCACAGATGCCTAGGGTGTAGATGTAGCCATCGTGCATATGGCCTAGTTATACCAGCGCATGATCGACAAGTGGTGTGAAGAATGCCACGATCGCCTCCCTCGCCTCCGCAGTCGTTTGCGACTGGTGCACTGCGACGCGGAGATGGGCCGATCCCGGGAAGCCAACACTAAACTGCCCCATCAACTGCTTGATCTTGTTGAGCGCCAGACGGGCGGGCATCTCCTCCTCGCACATCGCCATGTAGCGTAGGAGAAAGTCGAACTTATCGGCAGGAGTAGGCTGAAATGGTGCCTCACCCCGCCGCATCTGGGCCGTCTGAAGGAAGATCCAGGGGTTTTCCATCGCACCACGGCCAATCATCACCCCATCGACACCACTATCACGTAGACGTACCAGCGCATCATGAGCGTCACGCACATCACCACTGCCAATCACTGGGATGCGTACCGCCGCTTTTACCGCAGCAACACGACTCCAGTCGGCGCTCCCCTTATACCCCTGCTCACGGGTACGTGGGTGCAGGGCGATCGCAGCAACACCAGAATCTTCCGCGAGCTTTGCCGTATCAAGGAAGTTGAGACTCTGCTCGTCCCAGCCAGCACGAAACTTGAGGGTCACCGGGATCTGCACCGCGGCACGCACTGCACGGAGGAGTTGCCCCATGCGTGGCAGATCGCGGAGCAGTGAGGCACCGTGACCCCCACCAGTTACTTTCGGTGAAGGACAGCCACAGTTGATGTCGATGATATCAGCCCCAAGCTGCTCAACCGTGTGCGCCGCGGTAGCAACCAGATCGGGATCATTCCCCGATAGCTGCATCGTGAGTGGACGCTCCTCTGGGTAGAAGTCGAGCAGGTGGTGCCGGCGTAGCGCTTTCGGGCTGACACTCGCCGCATTCGTCATTTCGGTACTCACCAGGCCACAACCACTCAAGCGGAGAATCATGCGCCGAAAGATACTATCAGTGACCCCTGCCATCGGCGCTAGAATGATGTTGGGCTCGATACGAATATGTTGGATGGTGTAGTGATTGGGGAGTTTCCCCAGATCATCTTGGCTCAGCATGACCTTCCTTGTGACCATCAACCCAGCCTAAGGAACACCAGACGCTACCATCGGCGTAGCCTAAACTGAATCCCGATAAACTGCCTCATTATACCATTGCTCTGTTGACAGCCGGGTCACAGCTGTTACAATCGACGTATAAATACGCCTTTTACGGGAGGCGTGGCGGGCGAAGCCCGCCACAAAAGATCCCAACTCAGCCTTGGTACCGCCAGAAGGTCAAGCCGGCGCAGCCGAAACTGAAGCATGCCCAAAGGAGCAGTTGTATGACCGCCGGTTCACCGGGTGATGGGGTAATTCGCCTTGGACGTCACAGCTACGGCAAATCTGAAGTGCGCGTCGTCAAGGTGGTACGTGGAACCGATCGCCACACGCTCCGCGATATGAACGTTGCCGTTGCTCTCGAGGGCGACTTTGCTGCCGCCTACCTGGGCGATGATAATACGAAACTGCCCGCAACGGATTCGATGCGCAATCTCGTCTATGCCTTGGCCCATAGCCATCCGATCGAGAGTATTGAGGCCTTTGGCCTAGCCCTGATCGAGCAGTTCCTCACGATCCCCTCCGTGAGCAGTGCACGTCTGCGTCTGGTCGAGTATCCCTGGGAGCGCCTCCAGTTGCATGGTGAGGCACATCCCCACGCCTTCGTACGTGGTGCCGGTGAGCGTATCGCGGTGGTGAGCGGTGACACCAGTGGCGTGCTCACCGTAGCTGCCGGTATCGATAACGTGATGGTGATGAAGACGACCGCCTCAGGCTGGTCTGACTTCTACCGTGATGCCTACACGACCCTCCCCGATGCCGATGATCGTATCCTGGCAACGGTGATCACCGCCCACTGGACTTACACCGAGCAGGCTACCCTCGACTACGAACCCCTCTGGGGGGCGGTGCGCGCGCAGATCCTGACCAGTTTCAGTGATCACTACAGTCCATCGGTTCAGCATACGCTCTACCGTATTGGCCACGCCGTGCTAGAGCGCTTCCCAGCGATCGAGCGGATCAGCCTAAGTTTCCCCAATAAACACCACCTGCTCTACGACTTGGAACGTTTCGGGATCGAAAACCAGAACGAAATCTTCCACGTCACGAGTGAACCCTACGGTCTGATTGAAGGCACAGTGGAACGGCGTTCGGTTACGGAAAGTGATTGAGGTGAATTGATGGGTACCACACTGATCTTGCTCGTTGTCGTTGCCCTCGGCCTACTCGTTCTGGTCATCCTCATCTACAATGGTCTGATTGGGCGACGGAACCAGGTCGACCAGGCGTTCGCTTCGGTTGATGTGATGCTCAAGAAGCGCTACGATCTGATCCCCAACCTCGTTGCCTCGGTCGAGAAGTACATGGTACACGAGCGAGGTCTGTTGACGGAACTGACCGAGCTGCGTACGCGTGCCCTCTCCGGCGATCTCTCACCAGACCAGCGGGTCTCTGCGGAGAACGCCGTCAATGCGACCCTCGGTCGGCTGATGGTCTCGGTGGAAAACTACCCTGATCTCAAAGCAAACCAGAACTTTCTCCAACTCCAGGGAAGCCTGAACGAGGTTGAGGAGCAGATCTCGGCTGCGCGGCGGGCCTACAACGCCGCAGTGACCGATTTCAACAACGCCATTCAGATGTTCCCTGGCAACCTGATGGCCGGATCAATGGGCCTGAGTCAGCGCACCCTCTTCGAGGCTTCGGCAGTCGAGCGCCAGAACGTTGATGTTCGTGCAATGTTCCAACGCTAACTGGAGCAATGGGCGGTGTGGAGAGTGCAGCTCTCCACACCGCATCCCTCGGTTACGACGCTTGTAGGAGGTAGGCATGCAACCACCAACGAATGAAGCACGTGATCTGACTGGCCTCTATACGAACGAACTTCAGCCGATCCTCGGTCTGCTCGAACAGAAGCGGTTGCAGACCCGCAACCGTGCCCTGATCAGCCTGCTGGTGTTGGTACCAGTCGGTGGCTTCCTGGCGCTCCTCCTGATGAGTTGGTTTGGTCCGTTCGGCCTCCTAATCACGGTCATCCTGGGCGCCTTCGCCTGGTTCTGGATCAACGGTTCGACCCAACAGACCTATCGCGATTTTTTCAAGTCTGAAGTTATCGTACGTCTGGCCCGCCTCATCGATCCGAGCATGGTCTTTCAGCAGGATGGTGGGATCACTATCGAAGAGTTCCGCCAGAGTGGCCTCTACCGTACAGATGTTGATCGCTACAAGGCTGAGGACTACTTTCAAGGGCAGATCGGCGCTACTGTCTTCCGCTTCTCAGAGGTCCATGCCGAGTATAAAACGACTTCCACCGACTCTGACGGTCGCACGTCGACGGAGTGGCACACCATTTTTCGCGGCCTTTTCTTTATCGCCGACTTCAACAAACATTTTCAGGGACAAACCTTTGTGCTCCCCGACTTTGCTGAGAGCACCTTCGGGAGGATTGGACAGCAGCTCCAGGAGTGGGGGAGTAAGATCGATACCCGTCAGGGTGAGTTGGTGAAACTGGAAGATCCGGCCTTTGAGCGGCTCTTCGTCGTTCGTTCAACGGATCAGGTTGAGGCGCGCTACATCCTCTCGACTAGTCTGATGCAGCGTCTCACTGCGTTTCGGCAGCAGCGCAACGCTCCAGTTGCGGTCTCCTTTGTCGACTCGCAGATCTTTCTGACCATCTCCTCAAGTAAAAATCACTTCGAGCCACCTTCAATCTGGCGTGCCCAAGCCTCAATGCTCCAGGAAGATGTCGAGCACTACTTCCAGGATGTACGCCTTGCCGAGCAGATCGTGACCGATCTCAACCTGAACCTGCGCATCTGGAGCAAGACTTGATCGGTGGGAGGCGTGGCGGGCTTCGCCCTCCACACAAAAACCAACCTAGCCTTGGTATCGCCAGACGGTACCATCGGCATAGCCGAAATCGGACCATCCCATGAAGATCCTTGTGCTAGCGCCCTATCCACCCTATCCACCACGAGGTGGTGGGGCGCTACGGATCTACCATCTTGCGCGTGGCTTGGCGGCGCACCAGTCGGTGACGCTGCTGAGCTTTGCCCCCGATACGCGGGCGGTGAAGCTGATGGCTCCCATCCGTGATTGGTGCCGCCTTGCTACCGTGCCGGGCCCGCCTTCACGCTCGTCGGCGCAACGCGCCCTGACGACGCTGCTCAGTCCACAACCTGATATGGCGCTGCGTAATCGGAGTGCGGCATTTAGCGAGGCCTTGAGCCGACAGTTGGCGGCGGAGCCGTTCGATATCATCCTTGCGTCGAGTATCGAGATGGCTGGGTATGCCCTGCAGGCGCAAGGGGTGGGGCCACGTCTCGTACTCGATCAGTTCAACGCCGAGTACCTGTTGCAACAACGAGCCGCCCTGAATGACCTGCGCCAAGGCTTGCTCCTCCGTCCGCGTAGTCTGGCCAAAGGTCTCTACTCGCTGCTCCAGTGGTACAAGCTGGCACGCTACGAGCGTTATC
Source organism: uncultured Chloroflexota bacterium (assembly GCA_903915775.1). Classification (GTDB taxonomy): domain Bacteria; phylum Chloroflexota; class Chloroflexia; order Chloroflexales; family Chloroflexaceae; genus Viridilinea. Next base: position 7,223 of record CAIWUD010000481.1, read on the forward strand.
TCCTCGCACACTTCGATCTGGTGACCGTAGTCTCTGAGGAAGATCGGGCGCACCTGGCACGGCTACTGCCGAAAAATGTAGCCCGCCTAGCCGTGGTTCCAAACGGTGTTGATACGGAACAGGTCGTTCCAGGTGCGGTCCGCGGCGACATGGGTGGCTCCACGATGGTTTTTACCGGCACTCTCGACTATCGCCCCAACATTGATGCCCTGCGCTGGTTCACGACGGAGGTGCTCCCATTGATCCGCACCCGTGAGCCTGCGGCGCGCCTGCTTATCGTGGGCCGGGCCCCTGGCCCGGAGGTGCGTTCGCTCGTTGGTGAGGCCGTTGAACTCGTCGGCGAAGTCGCTGATGTCGCCCCCTACATCGATGGGGCAGCCCTCTATGTCGTCCCCATGCGCATTGGTGGTGGCTCGCGGCTGAAGCTACTGGAGGCGCTCGCCATGGCAGCACCGGTGGTCAGCACCCCCATGGGTGCCGAGGGGCTACCTGGCCTGCGCGATCGTGTCCATCTCCTCCTTGCCGAACAACCTCAGGCCTTCGCCGCAGCTGCCCTCCGGCTCATGGCTGAGCCGAAACTTGGTCGGCAGCTCGGTGCAATGGGGCGTGCCCATGTGGTCGATCACTACGACTGGCGTACCATCACCCCTCGGCTTGAAGCCGCACTCACGCGCTTGAGTTGAGGACAAGGGCCCAGTCGTTTCGCCCGCGAAGGGGTACCGCTCCAGTGGACCAACTGTTGGGGCAACCCCCCGTGGTTGCCCAGCTGTGAACCAACTGTTGGGGCAACCCCCCGTGGTTGCCCAGCTGTCTCAGCTGGATGGGGTATCGTCCGTCTTTGGAGGCGCGAGTGGGCGACGATGGTTGATCAGCAGGCCCACCAGACCGAGGGCGATGAAGAGCAGACTGACGACCTGGGCAGTGCGGAATGAGCCGGCACAGTCGCCCCCCACACCGTTCAGGCAGAGACTATCCGTGCGTAGGCCCTCGATCCAGAAGCGGCCAAGCGAGTAGATCACTGCGTAGATGAAGAGCATATCACCCGTACGCAGGCGCCGCTGCTCGGGTGGCGCGCCATGGCCGAAGCGTCGATCGGCATAGAGGAGCAGGCCAACACCAGCCAGATTCCAGAGCGACTCGTAGAGAAAGGTGGGGTGAAAGAGCGTATCGAGGGGATAACGCTGCATATCGGTGAAGGGTGGCACACGCTTCTCGGGGTCGATACGCAAGCCAAAGGGCAAACTCGTTGGCTGGCCGTACGCCTCCTGGTTGAAGAAGTTTCCCCAACGCCCGATACCCTGCCCAAGGAGGAAGCCAGGTACGCAGATGTCGAGCCATGCCCAGAGGGGTAGCTTCTGCCAGCGGGTATAGACGACTACCGAGAGGAGCGCGCCGATGATGGCACCGTGGATGGCAAGCCCACCCGTAGTCAGGTTCACCATTCCCCAGAAGTCGCCGGCAAAGCGCTCCCACTCGAAGGTGATGTAGTAGATACGCGCTCCAGCAATACCCATGACCAGGCCTAGCATCAGCTGGTTCCAGACATGGTCGGGATCATATCCCCGCTTCATAGCCCGGTTAGCACTGAGGTAGGCAGCGATGACCGCACCGGTCATGATGATTGCACCATACCAGCGTACCGCAAGCGGAATGCCGAAGATGGTCAGGTTGAAGAGGAAGGGATCGTCAGGGGGGTAGAGTGTCATGTTAACTCCAGCGGAACTCAATCTCAACTTCGCCGATCGTAATCTGATCACCCTGGCGCAGGCGGTGTGGCGTGCGCGGGGTGAGGGGGAGGCCGTTGACCAGTGTCCCGTTGGTACTGCCCACATCAGTAACGGTGTAGAAGTCGCCATCACGCTGGATAGTGGCATGGTGGCGCGAGGCGATCCCACGATCATGTTCAGCGAGATCAACCTCTGGGTAGTGATTCTGGCGCGGATCGCGCCGACCGATGCGCATCGGCGTCTGACCGAGACGTAGCTCCCATGAGCGGTGCGCTGAGCGCAGCATGATCTTCGCAGCAGGAAGATTCCCGAGCGGTGTGCCACAGGTTGCACAGAAGCGGGCCTGAGCCTTGTTGAGCCGACCGCAGCTGTGGCATGGTGTCAACTGCGCGGCTGGAGGCTGCGGCGGTGGGGTTGCGGGCTGCGGCGGTGGGGCAACTGGTTGCTGCGAGCGACGCGGTGGGCTAGGCGCGACGTAGGGAGTGTCGAGGCAGGCCATGAGCGCTTGCTCAAACTCGGCACAACTCGTGAAACGAAGCTCACGGTTCAGATCCATAGCGCGGATAAGCAGCGCCTCTGTGCGGGAGTCGACCGATGGGTTGAGCCGACGGATCGACTCGGGTTGGGGGGTCTGGAGCGGTACCGGTGGCAAGTTGGTCAGTAGATGGAGCAGGGTTGCACCAAGGGCATAGATATCGCTCCGTGCATCGGTCTGCCCTTTGCCATACTGTTCCGGAGGGGCGTAGCCCGCCGAGCCCATAGCAACCGTATCCTTCGATTTTCCCCGCTTATGTGTGCGGGCCACCCCAAAATCGATCAACTTGAGCAGACCATCGGGCGTGAGCATCACATTGGAGGGTTTGAGGTCGCGATAGATGATCGGTGGGTTCTGTGTGTGTAGGTAGTGGAGGACGCGGCAGAGCTGGATGCCGTAGCCGATAGCATCCGACTTGAGCAGGGGTGCATTCGCATCCCTGATCCGATGCTCCAAGGTCTGCCCGGGGACAAACTCCATCACCATGGTGGGACGGCCATCGTTCGTGAAGAGCTCGGCGACGATCGGTAGGCTTGGATGGTTCAGGGCCTGCAATAACTGAGCTTCGCGCTCGAAGAGTTGACGCGCCTCGATCAGCTCTTCACCACTCAGTTCACCTTGGGGCCGCATCTCCTTGAGTGCCCAGATTGTGCCGTCACTCGCACGACGAACCCGATAGACCACGCCCATGCCGCCGCGGCCAATTAGGTTCAGAATGGTATACCTATCGGAGGCGCCGCGTACAAGGACGCCAGGCGCAAGGAGATCCTGGCTTATCATTAAAGCTCTGCTTCCACCCTCAAAGGAGTCTCATCGCGCCTCCGCGTGGCGTACATGGTCACGGGGAATTATACCATTCCAGGGCAGATCTACGTCCCTCCCGCTCACTTGCCAGCGTGTCACGGCTGATCGATCGATACGAGTTGCTCGGTTGCTGGGTCGATGGCGATCAGTTCCCGAAAGATCCACCCCGAGAGATCAGAGGTTGAGATGGCAAACCAGTCACCACGGCGGCGTAGGAGATTCACCGAAGCACCAACATCAAGGATACCAACGATCGGAGAGTCGGTACCAGGGCCACTGCGTATATTCGCTGGGCTGATCACCAGGGCGACGAGCGGTTCTGGGGTGGGGGTGAGCGTAGGGATGGACGTAGGCGAAGGAATGGGGCTCGGCGTTACTGGAGTCACACTGGGCAGGCGCGCCAGGGTTGGCACGGCACTTGGACGCTCGGGAACTACTGCGACTAGATCAACACACGCGGTCAGGAAGAGTACGCAGCTAAGCGCAACCATGAGGCACGAATAGGTGCGTATCGAGGCCCAATCAGCGTGCCGGGCAGGAGTTGCCACTTCCGGCGATCCTTCAGGATCAGAGCCACGTGCGGCAGAGCCGCCTGAGCTTCCGACATGATTGCGCATGGATTTGGGGGAAAATCATATAGACAGAAAGAGCGCCCGTGCAGTAGGGGCACGGGCGCTTCTCGTACAGGTTGGTCGGGGCGAGAGGATTTGAACCTCCGACCTCCGCGACCCGAACGCGGCGCTCTACCAGTCTGAGCCACGCCCCGACGTTGTACGTTTCGCGTGAGAGTTGACGCTGGCTGGTGCCGAAGGTGGGATTCGAACCCACACGGGTGATTAGCCCAACGGTTTTTGAGACCGCCGCGTCTGCCATTCCGCCACTCCGGCGCAACACGTCCCATTATACCAGTTCGTTGAGCGAGCGTCAAATATTGAGAAAGTGCTCACAAGGTGCTTGACCATGGGGTAAACATACGGTATAGTGGTACTGTAGGTGAACCACTAAATGGGATGTGGGGTATAGTTCGCAGTAGCTTAGTGACCGTGCAGCGGGTATGGGTGGTGCAGTTTTCCACAAACTACCCTGTGGAAGCCTGAGGCCTTCGTACCACTCGCCTTGGGGAGCGGCGACAAGAGACGCTGTCACGTGGAGCAGGCCGATGCTGAACTGTGCTTACGGCAGGCCTCAGATCGACCGAACCGTCTCACGGGAGGTGTGGAGGGTGCAACCCTCCACGGACAAGCCCAACCCGGCTCTGGCAGCGCCAGACGGTCACGCTGGAGCAGCTGAAATGGAGACATCCCTAACCTACAAGGCAAATGCCCATACCTCGACGTTTGGCGAAGTAGGCGAACTGTTCAAGGAGGTTGGATTGATGGACGTACGACACCGCTGGCTGCGTTGGTCTGGATCGTTGCTCCTGCTAGCGCTCCTGCTGCCCCTGATTGCCGCCTGTGGCAGTGCACCGGCAGCACAGGAGCCGACTGCGGCACCGGCAGCCCCTGCTCCGACCGCAGCCCCCGCCCCAACTGCGGCTCCTGCCCCAACTGCCGTTCCCGCCCCAACTGCCGGTCCCGCCCCGACTGCCGTTCCCGCCCCGACTGCGGCTCCGATCTCCCGCGAGCCCAACGCCTCCTTGGGTAACCCTGAGTCTGGTGTTGCTGGTGGGACGATGACCGGTGCCTGGATTGGACCATGCTGTGTTGGTGTTGATAACGCCAACCCGCTCCGTGCTGGCGGTGATTACCACTGGCTCAACAAGATCTACAGCCACCTGGTCACCTACGACCTCAACTACAGTCAGCTTATTGGCGACCTGGCTGAGGAGTGGTCGATCTCCGACGACAGCCTGACCTGGACCTTCAACCTGCGTGATACCACATGGCACGACGGGAGCGCCTTCACCTCGGCTGATGTGAAGTTCTCGATCGAGCTCTGTCTTGATCCCAAGGCTGGTGGTTGTGACAAGTCTGCGCAGTTGCTGGCGATTACCGGGGCAAAGGATTACGTTGATGGTAAAGCTACTTCGGTGAGTGGTATCGATACCTCCGATCCGCGGGTAGTCAAGATTACCACCGACAAGCCGAACGCCCCGCTGCTCGACACCCTGGCCGAGGCCTGGATGGTGCAAGAGGCTTCGCTCAGTTCGATCCCGCGTGATCAGGTGAGCAAGAGCGACTACTGGACCACCAAGGCGATTGGTACTGGGCCCTTCAAGCTGGCTAAGTATGAGGCTGGCCAGTACATGGAGCTCGATGCTTTCGATGGCTACTTCCGCGGCAGGCCGCTGCTGGACAAACTGATCCGCCGTCAGTTCAAGGATCCGGCCACCGCGCTGTTGGCCTTC
>CAIWUD010000482.1 GCA_903915775.1 uncultured Chloroflexota bacterium
AACCGTGATGACGCCACCTTTGCTGAAGCTGGTCACCTCAACGTTCAGCGCGAGAATGCCCGCGAGCACCTCTCATTCGGCTTTGGCATTCACTACTGCCTTGGTGCGCCACTGGCCCGCCTCGAGGCACGCATTGTGCTTGAGGAGTTGACCCGCCGCCTGCCTGGGCTGCGCCTCGTTGCCGATCAACAGTTCACCTTCTCGCCCAACACCTCGTTCCGCGGCCCCGAGCACGTTTGGGTGGAGTGGGAGGTTGCTGCGCCCTATGTGCTGCCTTTTGAGCAGTGTAACCAGGAGGATCTCGCCCTGGTCGGTGGTAAGTGCGCCAGCCTGGGCGTGATGCTGAAGGCTGGTGCACCGGTGCCGCCCGGCTTTGCCGTGACGACGGCAGCCTACCGTAGTCTGCTCGATGCTGAAGGGGTGCGCAGCCAGATCCATACCCTCCTCACACAGATGCGCCCTGGTGATGTTACCAGCGAGGAAGCAACGAGCCTTGCCATCCGCAGCCTGATTGAGGCGACACCCATTCCCGGCCCCGTTGAGGCGGCCATCCGTGACGGCTATGCTGCGCTCTGTGCGCAGGTTGGATTAGCTAATCTGCCGGTAGCGGTACGCTCCAGTGCCACGGCTGAAGATCTCCCCAACGCCAGTTTCGCCGGTCAGCAGGATACCTTCCTCTGGGTAGTTGGCGCCGATGCGCTGGTCGCCCATGTGCGGCAGTGCTGGTCGAGCCTCTTCACCACCCGCGCCATCGCCTATCGCATCGATCATGGCATCGACCATGAGCAGGTACTGATGAGTGTGGCGGTGCAGAAGATGGTCAATGCCCGCTCCGCTGGGGTGGCGATGACGCTCAATCCACTGACGGGCGATCGCTCGAAGATCGTGATCGATGCGAGTTGGGGGCTCGGTGAACTGGTCGTTTCGGGCGAGGTGACCCCCGACAACTTCGTGGTCGATAAGGTGATGCTCGAGGTCGTTGGGCGCAAGATCGCCACGAAGCCGATCGAGCTTGTCGCCGATGCGGATGGTCGACGCGTAACCGAGCGCGCCGTAGCGGCTGAGCGGCAGAGTCAGCCTTCCCTGAGTAACGAGGAGCTCCTGGCGGTTGCGCGACTGGCCAAGCGGGCCGAGCGCCACTACGGCACGCCCCAAGATATCGAGTGGGCCGTGGATGCCGATCTCCCGGCGGGTGACAATGTCGTGCTACTCCAGAGTCGCCCCGAGACGGTCTGGAGTCAGAAGAATCCACCGCGCCCCAGCGACCCTTCACTCTACCAGACGGGGATGCAGAGCCTACTGCACACGCTGCTCAATCCGCTGAATGCGAAGAAGAAGTAGCCATACACGTCCGCTTCGCATCAGTTGGGGGGTACCAGAACAGCTGCGCCTTGAGCATGGTTGTAACCGAGGACATTGTAGCGTCTACCATTGAACCAGAGGAGGTTCGCGTGAGCCAGAACGGACAGAAGCGCTTCGTCAGCCCGTACGAGGTCACGGCACCTGAGGGTGCCGAGGGGTGGGAGGAGCTCTACCCCTACTTTCTTACCTTTCGCAAAGAGCGCCAAGCTCAGGAGGAGGGGCGCTTCTGGTTCTGCGACTCGCAGCACTGGCCGTCGGTCTTCCGCCCCTTCGACACCATCGGGGTAGAGTTTGCGATCAAGTGCCTTGGTCAGTACAACACTCGCGTCTACATGATCCCGCCGGCGAACGGCATCGACTATCGTGTCCTCAATGGCTACGTCTACATGAGCCCGGTGGCCGTGGCTCCCGAGCTGATTGGCGACCGCGTACCGCTCTTCTTGGAGCGAGCGGGCTACTACTTTCAGAACTGGAACCAACTCCTTGAGCAGTGGCACGGCAAAGTGCGCGGGGTGATCGCCGATCTGGAGGCGCTCCACTTCACACCGCTACCGGCGCTGGTACCGGATGCGTGGGTGACCGAGGGGCGTGGGCTCGATAACACCTTCGATCTAATCCATAGCTACAACGCGGCGATTGAGCTCTGTTACAAGGCCTGGCAGTACCACTTCGAGTTCCTGAACCTCGGCTATGTGGCCTACCTCGACTTCTTCGGCTTCTGTAAACAGACCTTCCCGGGCATTCCTGACCAGGCGATTGCGCGGATGGTGCAGGGGATCGAGGTCGATCTCTTCCGCCCCGATGATGAGTTGAAGCAGCTCGCAAAGCTCGCGGTACAGCTCGGGGTTGCCGACGCGCTGAAGCATGGTACGGTTGCTGAGGCTCTCGCCACGGTGAGTACGCGGCCGAACGGCCCGACCTGGGTGGGAGCCTGGGAGCAGGCGAAGCACCCCTGGTTCAACTACTCGTCTGGAACTGGTTTCTACTCGACCGATAAGGTCTGGCTTGAGCATCTGGAGATTCCCTTCGGCTACCTGCGCGACTACATTACCCGTGTGGAGGCTGGCCAAGAGATCGCTCGACCGACGGCCCAGATTGCCGCGGAACGTGACCGTATCACGAGTGAGTATGCCGAGCTGTTGCCGGATGATGCCGCCCGTGAGGCGTTCCACAGCAAGCTCGGGTTGGCCCGTGTCGTCTTTCCTTACGTCGAGAATCACAACTTCTACATCGAGCACTGGACGATGTCGGTCTTCTGGCGCAAGATGCGCGAACTGAGCCGGGTGCTGGTGCAGGCGGGCTTCTGGCATGACGAGGATGACATGTTCTACCTGCGGCGCGATGAGCTCCAGCAGGTGCTCTTCGACTATGGCAATGGCTGGGCTGTGGGTGCCGACTCGATCGGTCCCTGGCACTGGCCCGGTGAGATTAAGCGTCGCCGAGCGATCGTGGACGCCCTCGCCGCTCGCCCACCGCTGCCTGCACTCAACGAGCCACCGGCGGTTGTGACCGAACCGTTCACGATTATGCTCTACGGGATCACGAGCGACCGGGTCGACAAGTGGCTCCATGGCGGGGAGCAGACCGGCTCGATCACGGGGATGGCCGCTTCGCCCGGGGTGGTTGAGGGACCGGCTCGCATCATCAACAGCGCCGATGATCTCGCGCATGTTGAGGAGGGCGAGATCCTGGTGACGCGCGTCACGGCACCAAGTTGGGCTCCGGTCTTTGCCCGTATCAGAGCGACGATCACCGATATTGGCGGCATGATGTCCCACGCCGCGATCGTCTGCCGCGAGTATGGTCTGCCTGCGGTGACTGGTACAGGCTCGGCTAGCACGCTGATCAAGACCGGCCAGCGTGTTCGGGTGGATGGCAACATGGGTGAAGTAACTATTCTGTCGTTCTGAGGTTGGGGTAATCTGGAGGGCGAGACCCTCCAGATTACCTCGTGCAGGAGGTAGGGGAGGTATGGAGCTATCACGGTACGATCCGATCTGGCGAGCGGCGCTCCCCTACCTGCGGGCGCGTAAGAACGATGTGCATGTCCCGATCTCGTTCAACTACGCGGTGCAGCTGTGCGCCGCCCATCCCGAGGCGCATCCCGATCGAGTGCTGCCTGCGATTATTTTGCACGATACTGGCTGGGCGGTAATTGATGAGCGTGCCATCTTCGAGCAGGGCTTCGGACCGAACATGATGGAGAGCGATGTCCGTTACCTCCACGAGCGCGAGGGTGTGCGTATCGCTCGTGAGATCCTGCAGGATCTGGGCTATGCACCCGAACTGGTAGCGCAGATCACGGCGCTGATTGATGGTCATGATACGCGAGCAGCGGCCCGTTCGCTCGAAGATGAACTGCTCAAGGACGCCGACAAGCTCTGGCGCTTCACCACGGCTGGGATTGCGGTTGCCTGCGACTGGTTTAAGCTTACTCCTGGTCAGTATGCAACACGCCTAGAGCGCGAGATCACAGGCCAACTCTTTCGGCCCTGGTCGCGTAGAGCGGCTGCCACCGAGCTTGCTACCTCACGACGTGCGCTCCATTGCGATCTGCTACCGTGAAGCTCTAGCCCTCCCTATATATGCCAAACTCCGCCATCAGATTGGTGTAGTCAAATCGACAACCGTATGGAACACTTTATCAACGGGACGTGGGCCGCTTCAACCGCGACTGAGCGTATGCCTGTCTACAATCCCACGACCGGCATGCTCCTCGATAGTGTGCCTGCAGGCAGCGCTGCTGATGCTGAGCAGGCGATCGCCGCCGCTGCCGCCGCTTTTCCCGCTTGGAAGCGCCTCCCTATGGCGCGGCGTGTTGCGCTCCAGAAGGCCTGTGCGGCAACGATGCGCACGCACGCCGACGAGTTAGCCCACACGCTCACCCTGGAACTGGGCCGACCGCGTGCCGCTGCCCGCCAAGAGATTGAACGCTCGGCCGAGTTGCTCGACTACTACGCCGAAGAGGGGCTACGCTTGCGTGGCGAGCTCCCCATGATTGGTGAGCCCGACGAGCGCGTTCTGGTCGTCAAGGAGCCGGTCGGGGTCGTGATCGCGATCGCGCCCTTCAACTACCCGATCACCCTGCTGACCTTTAAGCTCGGTGCGGCCCTGGTCACTGGATGCACGGTCGTCGCCAAACCTGCCGAGGATACGCCCCTCAGCACCCTACGCCTAGCCGAGCTCTTCACGGCAGCCGGGCTGCCGCCTGGGGTCTTCAACGTAGTCACTGGCACCGGTGCCGAACTGGGCGAAGCGCTTGTCACCCACCCGGTGCCGCGGAAGGTAGCCTTTACGGGCAGTAGTGCGGCTGGGAAGCGCATCGCGGCCATGGCTGCGGCAACGGCCAAGCGAGTGACCCTGGAGATGGGTGGGCAGTGTCCGGCCATCCTCTGCGACGATGCCGATCTTGACACGGCCATTCCGGCGCTGGTGCGCCACGCCTTCGCCAATAGTGGACAGTTCTGCTACCGCGTGAACCGCATCTACGCCCAGAGGGGCTGCTACGAAGCTGTGGTGGAGCGTCTCGCTGCCGCTGCTGCCCCGTTGATCGTGGGTGATGGAATGGAGCCAACCACGCAACTTGGTCCCCTCGTCAATGAGAAGATCTTCCGTACCAGTGAGCGCCACGTTGCCGATGCTCTGGCGAAGGGCGCTCGGCTCGCTTGCGGCGGATCGCGCTTGCGCGGTGGGCTCTACGAACATGGCTTCTTCTTTCCGCCCACACTGCTCGCCGATACCGACCACTCGATGGCGATCATGACCGAGGAGACCTTTGGTCCGGTAGTGGGTATCATGCCCGTCGAGAGCCTCGAGCAGGCGATTACGCTCGCGAATGACTCGCCGTATGGGCTGGCTGGGTACGTCTTCAGTCGTACCACTGCTACGGCCCTGCGCGCTGCCGAGGCACTGGAGGTTGGCTCGGTCTGGGTGAATAACATCCACCGCTCCTACCATCTCGTCCCCTTTGGCGGGCGTAAAGAGAGTGGTATTGGGCGTGAAAAGTCGCGGTACGCTCTTGAGGAGTATCTGGAACTCAAGTCGATCTACTTGGGGCTATAGATGAGTACAATCTACGATCGAATCTATGCTGCTGCAGAACCCTACTGGCAGACTCGTTCTGGTGAGATTCATATGCCGGAGGTGTATGCCCTAGCTCAGGAGTTGCTACGGCGCTACCCTGAGGCCGATCCAACGCTGGTGCTTCCGGCAATTCTGCTCCACGATATTGGCTACTTTGGTCTACCAGAGGCCACCCAGATGCAGGGCCTTTCCGGTTCGCCGCAGGGCTGGAATGCGGAGATTACCCGCATCCACGAGCGGGAGGGAGCACGACGGGCGCGGCTACTCCTCGGCGATCTTGGCTACGATGCGGAGAAGATCGAGCAGATCGCCCAGATCATTGATGGGCACGATAGCCGTACGGAGGCCCTTTCGCTGGAGGATGCCCTGGTCAAGGATGCCGATAAGCTCTGGCGCTTCACCGCGAGTGGGGTGCGTATTTCGCGCCGGTGGGTCAATCAGGAGCCGCAGCCCTTCATGGACTATGTCGAAGCGAAGATCGATAGCTGGATGCTGACTGCGGAAGGTGCAGCGATGGCGAGGGCTATTCTGGCGGCAACGCGAGGGCACTACCAGCAGGAGGGGTACGATGAGTCCTGAGACGCTCACAGGGCAGGTGGCGATCATCACCGGTGCGGCGGGGGGGCTTGGACGGGCGTTTGCCCTGGCGTTCGCCGCCGCTGGTGCTGCGGTCGTTGTCGCCGATCGCAACGAGGCTGGTGCAACACTGCTGGCCGAGGAGATCACGACACAGGGTGGGGCAGCGCTGGCCGTTGCGCTCGAGGTGACGCAAGCGCGATCGGCGGAGGCCATGGCCGAACGTGCAGAGGCGTGGGGCGGTCGTATCGATATCCTGCTCAACAACGCGGCGATCTACGCGGGGTTGGAGCGCAAACCCTTCTGGGAGCTCGACGAGGCGGAGTGGGATCGTGTGCTGGCGGTCAACCTGAAAGGGGCCTGGCTCTGCGCCAAGGCGATCTTTCCCGCGATGCGACGGCGCAGCTACGGCAAAATAGTGAATGTCGCTTCGGCAACCGTCTTCAGTGGCTCGCCCCTTTGGGCCCACTATGTCGCTTCAAAGGGGGCCCTGATTGCCCTGACGCGCTCGATGGCCCGTGAGGCGGGCGACTATGGCGTGACGGTCAATGCCCTTGCCCCCGGCTTTACCCTGACTGACGCAAGTTTGGGGTTGATGGAGGATGCGGCGAGCTACGGGGTGAGCCGCGGAGCAATTAAGCGCGCCTCCTACCCCGATGATATGGCTGGGGCGGCGCTCTTCCTCGCCTCGCCCGCGAGCAACTTTATCACTGGTCAGACGCTGATCGTCGATGGCGGACGTCAGTTTCTTTAGGTTTGGTTGTGGCTACGCCAGCCTGGCTGCCTCCCGTTGAGGAATGATGCTACCCAAGGAGTGCCCATGCGGACACAAGTTGCCATTATTGGTGCTGGCCCAGCTGGGCTGACACTCGCCCATCTGCTACGCCAACACGGGATCGCGTCAGTCGTGCTCGAGCATCGCGACCGAGCCTACGTCGAGGGGCGGGTGCGGGCAGGTGTGCTCGAACAGGGTACGGTCGATCTGCTCAACGAGTTGGGTGTTGGTGCGCGCATGAAGCGCGAAGGGCTGATTCACCACGGCTTCTACCTCCAGTTCGAAGGTGAGTGCCATCGCATCAATATGCACGAACTGACAGGTGGACGTGCGATCACCGTCTATGGCCAGCAGGAGGTCGTGAAGGATCTGATTGCTGCGCGGCTGGCACAGGGTGAGCCGATACGCTTTGAGGTACGTGAGCTCTCGCTCCATGGCTTGGACAGCGATCAGCCGAAGGTCCGCTTCCTCCACGCTGGTGAACCCCACGAACTACTCTGTGACTATATCGCTGGCTGTGATGGCTACCACGGGGTGAGTCGGGCGACCATTCCCACAAGTCTGCTCAACATCTACCAGAAGATCTACCCCTTCGCGTGGCTCGGCATCCTCGCCCATGCAGCTCCGTCAAGCGACGAGCTGATCTACGCCTACCACGAGCGGGGCTTTGCACTCCAGAGTATGCGCTCGCCAAGTGTAAGCCGCCTCTACGTGCAGTGCCCACTCGATGATCGCATTGAGGAGTGGTCGGACGACCGGATCTGGTCCGAACTCCACGCTCGTCTCGATCTGAATGATGGCCCACCGATCAACGACGGCCCTATTTTCGAGCGTGGTATCACCGCGTTCCGTAGCTTCGTGGTTGAACCGATGCAGTTTGGGCGCCTCTTCCTTGCTGGTGATGCCGCCCATACCGTTCCGCCAACTGGTGCTAAGGGGATGAACCTCGCCATTGCCGATGTGCGGGTGCTTGGTGCGGCGTTGGCAGCACGCTACCACGAGGGGCGTGACGATCAGTTACGGGCCTACTCTGCTACCTGCCTGCGCCGGATCTGGCGCGCCGAGCATTTCTCCTGGTACATGACCAGTATGCTCCACCGCTTCCCAGATAACGATAGTGGCTTCCAGAACCAGATGCAGCTCTCGCAACTCCGCTATAGCGTGACGTCACGCGCTGCAGCTACAAGCTTGGCCGAAAACTATGTTGGCCTTAGCCAAGTGTGAGGTAGTGGTATGGATGAGTCGCGCTACGATACAGGGATGCGCGTACGCCGGGCAGTTCTGGGCGATGCCCATGTCGATCGCGCTGAGGCGAACAAAACCAGCTTTGATCAGCCCTTCCAGCGCTTCATCACCGAGACGGCCTGGGGGACGCTCTGGGCCTCCGATCGGCTCGATCGCCCGACACGCAGCCTGATCACGATCGCCATCCTCGCCACCCTCGGCCGCCATGAAGAGCTTGCCCTGCACCTGCGGGCGACGACCAATACTGGTGCCACTCCCGAGCAGATCCGTGAGGCCCTGATGCACGTTGCGATCTATGCCGGCGTACCGGCTGCCAATAGTGCGATTGCCCTTGCGAAGAGCATCCTGATATCTGATGAGCACGCCCCAGCAGCGGCTCGTCTAGCGGAGGATCAGCATGAGTAGTACGACGATCGGAGCAATTGTTCGTGGTGATGCAGCGGTCTTTCCACCCTACCTCTACGAGGCCTACCGCTCGACGATCAAGCGCGCACCAGGGCTCCCCCTGGTTGATGTGCCGCTGACGCTCTCGGAGCTGACCGGTCCTGGTCCTCTGCTCAGTGCGGTTACCCCTGAAGATGCCGACTTGACACGGAATGCCGGTACCGGTGGTGAGGCGATTGGTCAGCGGATCATCGTGACCGGACGCCTGCTCGATGCGGCTGGGCAGCCCATTCCCCATGCCCTCGTTGAGGTCTGGCAGGCCAATGCCGCCGGACGCTACGTGCACAAGCGTGACCAGTGGCCGGGCCCCCTCGATCCCAACTTTCTCGGGATTGGGCGCTGCAAAACCGATACTGATGGGGTCTACCGCTTCATGACGGTGCGGCCAGGTGCCTACCCTTGGAAGAATCACCCCAATGCATGGCGCCCGGCGCACATCCACTTCTCGCTCTTTGGGCCTGCGTGGGGTACGCGCCTCATTACCCAGATGTACTTCCAGGATGACCCCCTCTTCTTCCAGGATCCCATCTTTGCCAGTGTGCCCCCTGAAGCGGGTAAGCGCCTGATCGCCCACTACGACCATGACCTGACGGAGGCAGAATGGGCCCTGGGCTGGCGCTGGGATATTGTGCTGGGTGGGGCAACGGCAACGCCCTTTGAGCATGGGGAGGTGCGCTGATGTTCACGAGCTCCTATCTGAGCGCATCACAGACGGTTGGTCCCTTCTTCCACGACGCGCTCCTACGCGAAGGTGCTCATACGCCCATTCTGATCAACGCTGAGACTGTCGGTGAGCGCCTCCGCATCGAGGGTCGTGTCCTTGATGGTGCTGGGCAGGGTGTGGAGGATGCGCTGGTGGAGATCTGGCAGGCGAATAGCGCAGGGCGCTACAACCATCCCCTTGATGGGCGCGATCTCCCCCTGGATCCCACCTTTAGCGGCTTCGGACGTACTGCAACAGATCCAAAGGGCTGCTTCTGGTTCGAGACGATCCGACCCGGTCCGGTCCCCTTCGCTGAGAGCGTGCTCCAGGCGCCCCATATCTGTGTGGCGATCTTCGGGCGTGGGCTGCTCAACCACCTCTACACGCGGATCTACTTCGCCGATGACCCGGCTATCGAGCGTGACCCGATCTTGCGCCATGTGCCCAGTGATCGGCGCCATACGCTGCTCGCGTCACGCCACGATGTCGCGGGGAGGACGGTCTACCAGTTGGATCTGCTCCTCCAGGGAGCCGCCGAGACGGTCTTCTTCAATCTTGGGGGGGACGTCTCCCCATCCAACCTCTGAGGTTATCTGATGCCCAGGTTTCTCCCGCTCACTACAGCTGTAGCTGCTTCAGTCCAGGATGGTATGACGGTGGCAATGGAGGGGTTTACCCACCTTATCCCCTTTGCCGCGGGCCACGAGATCATTCGTCAGGGCCGTCGTGATCTCACCCTGATGCGCATGACACCAGACCTGATCTACGATCAGTTGATCGGTATGGGCTGCGTACGTAAGCTAATCTTCTCGTGGGGTGGTAACCCCGGGGTTGGTTCGCTCCACCGTCTGCGTGATGCCGTGGAGCATGGTTGGCCACGGCCGATCGAACTAGAAGAGCATAGCCACGCTGCGATGGCGAACGCGTACCACGCCGGCGCTGCGGGGCTGCCGTGCGCGATCTTCAAGGGCTACTACGGCTCAGATCTCGTTGGTAACAACCCCAACATCCGCTTCGTCACATGTCCCTTTAGTGGTGAACCGCTCGCTGCAGTGCCCGCCCTGCGCCCCGACCTGGCCATTGTGCATGCCCAGCGTGCCGACCATGAGGGCAATGTGCTGATCGAGGGAATTGTCGGAGTGCAGAAAGAGGTGGTTCTGGCCGCTCGTCAAGCCCTGGTGACGGTCGAAGAGGTGGTGGATGATCTCAGTGCACCGAGCCCCAATAGCTGCATCCTTCCCCACTGGACGGTCACCACGATCGCGGTCGTGCCAGGGGGGGCGTACCCCTCGTACGCCCACGGCTACTATGGCCGTGATAATGCCTTCTACACCGCCTGGGATAGCATCTCACGCGAGCGTGCACCGTTTCAGGCTTGGATGGAGCAGCATGTACTGGGTGCAGCTCCCTCCTGATGTGGGTGGCTGCGATCGCCCTGGGGCGCCTGCCACCACCAAGCTGTACGACCCTCCAACGGAGTGCTCATGAGCTACACGACCCAAGAGATGATGGCAATTGCTGCAGCACGCGTCCTCACCAACGAAGATGTCTGCTTTGTCGGTATCGGTGCGCCATCCCAGGCTTGTAACCTCGCCCGTCTAACCCATGCACCCGGCATCACCCTAATCTACGAGTCGGGTACTATCGGTACCAAACCGGATCTTCTCCCGCTCTCGATCGGCGATCCAGAGCTCTGTACCCGTGCGCGCTGCACCGTCTCTGTGCCCGAGATGTTCCAGTACTGGCTCCAGGGGGGGCGTATCTCGGTCGGCTTCCTTGGCGGAGCACAGCTCGACAAGTTTGCCAATATCAACTCAAGTGTGGTTGGCAGCTACGCCCGGCCAAAGGTGCGCCTACCAGGTGGCGGTGGTGCACCAGAGATCGCTGCCCACTGCCGTCAGACCTACGTGGTGATGGCCCAGAGTCGCCGCTCGTTTGTCGATCGGGTCGATTTTGTGACCTCGTTCGGCTACGGTGAGGGTGGCGATCATCGTGAACGGATCGGGCTGCGGAGCCTTGGCCCGACCCTGGTCATCACCGATCTCTGCATGATGCGCCCCGATCCGACGAGCAGAGAACTGAGCGTGGTTGCACTACACCCTGGCGTCACGCGGGAGCAGGTGCAGGCGCATACGGGCTGGGCGGTACGCTTTGCGCCAGACCTGACCACGACTGAGCCACCCACTGAGCATGAACTGATCGTGCTGCGCGATCTCTTGGCCCGTACCGCACAGGCCCATGGGTCGGCTAGCGCATGACTGAACCGTTCTACACCACCCCAGAACTAACGCAGATCTTTGCGCCGGTAAGCCATGTCGCACAACTCCTACGCTTTGAGGCGGCCCTGGCCCACGCCGAAGCGCGGGCTAGCCTCATCCCCGCTGAAGCGGCCACGGCAATCGCTGCGGCCTGTCAGGTCGAGCAGTACGATCTGGAGGCGCTCTACCAGGATGCTGCCCATGCCGGCACGCTCGTTATTCCCCTCGTCCGCGCCCTGACAGCGCACGTCGCTGCTCCAGGGCGGAGCTACGTTCACTGGGGTGCGACGAGCCAGGATGCCATCGACAGCGCCATGATGCTCCAACTGCGTGAGGCGCTGCTCGTAATTGAGGCAGATCTGCTCCGCTTAGCCGCTGCATGCGCGACGCTCGCCGAGGCCCACCGAGCTACCTTGATGCCGGCGCGGACGCTGCTGCAGCAAGCGCTCCCGATGCCCTTCGGGCTGAAGGCTGCGCGCTGGCTCAGCCTCACCGTACGCCAACTCACCGCTCTCCGTGCGCAGCGTGCCCAGTTGAGCCTCCAGTTCGGCGGTGCTGCGGGCACGCTCGCGGCCCTCGGTGGGCATGGGCTCCTTGTCGCCGAGCTCCTCGCTGAGGAGCTGGATCTCGTTGCGCCTGAACTGCCTTGGCACGCCGAGCGTGATCGTTCGGCGACAATCGCTGCGACCCTTGGTATAGCTGCGGGCGCGTTGGGAAAGATTGCCCACGACATCCTGCTCTTGGCGCAGAGCGAAGTTGCCGAGGTGAGCGAGGCGCGTGCAGCGGGCAAAGGCGGCTCATCAGCGATGCCCCAGAAGCGCAACCCGATCGATACGGTGCTGGCCCAAGCGGCATCGCGGCTGGCCCTGGGGCAGGTGAGCATCCTGCTTGGTGCCATGGCCCACGAGCATGAGCGGGCCGCGGGGAGTTGGCAACTGGAGTGGCAAGCGCTGCCCGACCTGGTGCGCTACACAGGTGGGGCAGCGGCACGGGTAGCGAACGCCGTGGCTGGGCTCGAGCTTGACCCCGCACGTATGCGTCGGAACCTCGACCAGAGCGGTGGAGTGCTGCTCGCCGAAGCCCTAAGCATGGCCCTTGCTCAGCAGCTTGGCCGTCCCGAGGCTCAACAGTTGGTGCAGACCCTCTGCGCGCGTGCGCTAGCGACAGGCAGAACACTCGAGGCCGTAGCCTGCGCCGATGCGCAGGTCAGCAGACTGCTCAGCTCGGACGATCTGCGTAGCGTCCTCGATCCAACCGCCTACCTGGGTAGTTCAGCAGCGCTGATCGATCGCGCCCTCGCAGGCTACCAGCTGGCGTTGAAGGGCTGAGGGCCCAAGGGCTCCCGTCTTGCTCCGTCCACCCTACCTACCCTGAGGAGAAGCTATGCCCACCCTGAGCGAAGCTTGGATCATCGACGCGGTCCGTACGCCAATTGGCAAGCATGGCGGTCTACTAGGCGGCGTGCGCCCCGATGATCTCGCTGCCCTGACCCTCAGAGCACTCATGGAGCGCACGGGAGTCCCAGCCAGCGCCATCGAGGATGTCTACATGGGCTGCGCCAACCAGGCCGGTGAAGACAACCGCAACATTGCACGCATGGCGCTCCTCCTCGCCGGCTTCCCGGTTGAAGTGGCTGGAACCACCATCAACCGCCTCTGCGGATCGGGGCTCGATGCCGTAGCCAGCGCGGCCCGCGCCCTGATGCTCGGTGAAGCGCACGCCTACATCGCTGCTGGTGTCGAGTCGATGAGTAGAGCGCCCTGGGCGTTACCCAAAGCAGAGCGAGCCTTCCCCACCGGTCATCTGACCGCCTACGACACCACGCTCGGCTGGCGCTTCGTCAACCCACGCATGGAGGCCCTTGGCCACACCGATCCCCTTGGCGTCACCGCTGAGCATCTAGCCCAGGCACGCCACCTGCTCGAAGCTGAAGGAGAGCCGCCCGATGAGCTTGCCGCAACCCACCGGGTGAGCCGTGAGGAGCAGGATCGCTTCGCCCTGGCGAGCCATCAGCGTGCGGTGCAGGCCCAAGATGCCGGTCGCTTCACCGCTGAACTACTCCCTGTACCCGTAGCCTCGCGCAAGGGTGAAGCGCTGGTGAGTCTGGATGAGGGACCACGGCGCGACACGAGCTTAGAGCAACTGGCACTGCTCAAGCCCGCCTTCCAGAAGGGTGGGAGCGTCACTGCGGGTAACTCCAGTAGCCTCAACGACGGTGCTGCAGCGCTCCTCCTCGTCTCACGCGACTATGCACTCGCCCACGGCCTACGGCCCCTCGCGAAAATCCGGGCCATGGCCGTCGGGGGGGTTGCCCCACGTTTTATGGGCATCGGCCCCGTACCAGCAGCGCGCAAGGCCCTTGAGCGTGCCGGATTGAGCCTCAGCGATGTTGGGCTGATTGAACTGAACGAGGCTTTTGCCGCCCAGGCTCTGGCCGTCCTACGGTCCTGGGAGCTCGATTCTGGTGATCCACGGCTCAACCCGAACGGCGGCGCGATCGCCCTAGGCCACCCCCTAGGCTGCTCCGGAGCCCGCATCCTCACCACCCTCGTCCATGAGCTACGCCGGCGCCCCACCGTGGAGTTTGGCCTCGCGACCATGTGCATTGGCGTGGGTCAGGGTATCGCGATCATCGTCGAGCAGGCTGGCTGATGGAGGTACGCCGCGGCAGGTTTGGTACGGCGTCACGCGCCATAGCTACGCCGTTCAGCGTAGTCGAGGGCGCGTACGAGCGTCTCGCGCGCCTCACCAGGTGGCACGCCCACCAGGGCAACACGCGCCTGGGCCGTAAGGCGGGCGATCTCGGCCCGCGTAGGACCGATGCCATAGTGGCGCACCTGCTCACAGGCCCACACCTGTTCGACGGGGTCGCTGCTATCCAGGGCTGCAGTGAGGCGCTTCGCATCACCCTGAGCGACGGCAAAGATCAGCGGCAAGCTCACGACGCCAGCCCGCAAGCTTGCACCGTCAAAGGTCATCATGTCGGTGATCTCCTCAGCGAGGCGCAGTGCGACACCCAGCGAGTCACCGAAACGACCGAGTGCGTCGATCTGTACGGAGGGTACGCCGACACAGACCCCGCCGGCACGGCAAGCGGCACCAAACAGGGCCCCATGGCTTCCACTGAGCCGTTCCAGGTGGTGCGCCCGTGCCGGCTCCAGTGGCTGGAGTGCAGTAAGGGGTTCGAGCGTACTCTCTGTGATCCGCATCACCGCATTGGCGTAGAAGCTGATGACCCGTGGATCGGGGCTCAACGCCATTTCACCCGCTGCCAGCGCAAAGAGGTAGTCGCCTACCATGAGCGCAACGGCGTGGTTCCACTCCCCACGCTGCACACGGCCATGTCGACGATCCGCCTCGTCGACCAGACCATCATGGGTCTGGGTTGCGGCATGGATCAACTCGACGGCTGCCGCCGCGTGCAGGATCAGATCACGCTGGTAGTTGCCGGTGTAGGCAGCGAGTAGCACGAGAGCTGCATGGGTTCGATCCGAGCCAGGGGCGAGGAGGCGCGTGCCAGCCACACTAATTACCGCTGCACGCGAGTGGGTGCGCTCAACCACGATCTGCTCGACCTGGCGCAGATCTTCGACCAGGTTCGATGGCAAAGGGATCTGGGTCATCATGTCAGGGCACCCATTGGTCTAATCATACTGATGTAACAGCGGTCCAAGTGACCAGCGTATGGGAGCTATGGAGGACTTCGTCCTCCATAGAAAAACTTAATCTACCCTTGTGATCAACCCCCAAAGAGACCGAGCATGCGCTCGGTACTCCCAGGGAGGGTGTGGCGGGCTGCGTCCTCCACAGAAAACCTCAACCCAGCCTTGATTCCGCCAGGGCGAAGTGTGAACATGCACCCCAACACTAGTATACAATAGAGCAGGAAACTTCTCCGGGGTTGCGCCCCCTCTACCTCCTGGACACCACCATGGCTCATGTCGACGGTGGGATCCACTCCCATCGTCAAGGCTCGTGGAGTTCGCCTCCACACTTCGTAGGGTAGCATCGATGTTCGATCTCTCTCGTATCACCCGTGCGCTGAGTCTGACGTTCGGCCTGGCAGCCAGCGCTGCGGGAGTTGGTATTGTAGCGGCTCTGCGCCGTCCACTGCCACGAACGAGTGGGCAGGTGCTGTTGCGCGGCCTCACCGCCCGTGCCGCCGTCCACCGCGATCGTTGGGGTATTCCGCACATCTACGCCGAGCATAACAGCGATCTCTTCGCCGCACTTGGCTACGTCCACGCCCAGGATCGGCTCTGGCAGATGGAACTGAACCGTCGCACGGGTCATGGCCGGCTGGCCGAGATCTTTGGCCCCGTGGCCCTGAGCTCCGATCAGTTCATCCGTACCCTGGGCTTCTCGCGCCTGGTACAGCGCGAGCTTCCGCTCCTTGACGATGAGACACGTACCATTCTGGAGGCCTACGTGCGCGGGATCAATGGCTGTCTTGAGAGCATCAGTGGACGGCTGCCCGTTGAGTTTAGCCTGCTCGGCTTCCAGCCACGCCCCTGGGAGGTTGCCGATATCCTAATCTGGCCCAAGGTGATGGCGCTCAACCTGGCGAGCAACTGGAGCAGTGAGCTCTTCCATGCCCATGTGGTCGCCGCCCTCGGTAGCGAGCGGGCCGAGGCGCTTGCCCCCCACTACCCCGGCGAGGCTGCCATCACCATCCCCAAGGGCGCCATCTACACCACCCACCTTGGCGATGATGCCCTGCGTCTCGCCGCCGAGGCTGGCCTCTTTACCGGTGACACCGGTCTCCCCCAAGGCTCAAATGCCTGGGCTGTATCAGGGAGCCGAACCACAACCGGCCGTCCGCTCCTCGCCAATGACCCCCACCTCGGTCTCACCTTGCCCGGCATCTGGTACGCTGCCCACCTCGATGGTGGCGATTTTCAGGTTGCCGGTGCTACCCTCCCCGGTACCTGTGGTGTGGTGATCGGCCATAATCGTCGTGTCGCCTGGGGAGTGACGAACGCAATGGTCGACACCCAGGATCTCTACATCGAGCGCTTCCACCCCGAAGATCCCGATCGCTACGCATGGTGCGGTGAGTGGCGCGAGGTGGAGAGCCTACGTGAAGAGATCGTCGTGAAGGGCCAGAAGGAGGTCGTCCTGCTGGACGTACGCCTCACCCACCATGGCCCGATCATTGACGAGGTGAGTGGCCCAGCCGGTTCGCGTCTGCGCGAACCGTTCGCACCCAATTCCGTAGAGGCACCCATCCACACGGCGCTGGCGCTACGCTGGACCGCCCTTGAACCCTCGCCGATGCTTCCACGAGCGGTGTTACGCCTCAACCGGGCTCACGACTGGACCTCGTTCCGCGCTGCCCTCGAGGATTGGGATATTGCGCCGCAGAACTTTGTGTACAGCGATGTTGACGGTCATATCGGCTATAGCGTCGCAGCAAAGCTTCCCATTCGCGCCCAAGGGGATGGCCGACTGCCACTGCCCGGTTGGAGTGGGGCCTACGAGTGGACAGGCTTCATTCCCCATGCCGAGATTCCCTGGAGCTTTGATCCGCCCTCCGGGTTAACTGTCACCGCCAACCACCGTATCGTTGCCCCCGACTATCCCCATCACGACGCGATCCATGGGGAGTATGCAAACCCCTACCGTGCCGAGCGTATCCTCGAGCTCCTTGAGCAGACCAAGGCGCATGATGTGCGGAGCTTTGCGCGCATCCAGAACGATGTACGCTCGCTACCCGGACTCCAACTGGCCCGCCTGATGGCGCAGATACGTCCCGAGGCACCACTGGCCCAGGCCGCATGCGACTTGCTGAGGAGCTGGGATGGTGAGTTGCACGCCGACAGTGCGGCTGGGGCAGTCTACGACATCCTGCGCTACCATCTGATGCGCACAGCCTACGCTGAACTGGGTGAGCTCTTCGGTGCACAGGCTGCTCTGGGCACCTTTGGCACTACCCCTGGAAGCCTCTACTTGGACCGGGCCTTGCCAGCGCTGCTCGATCGTATGCAGGCAGCACCATCCCTCGAAGCACCCGATCCCTGGTTGGGTAACGGACGTAGCTGGTCTGCCATCCTTCACGAAGCCCTAGAGCATAGCGTCGAGGAGCTCCGTGAGCGTTTAGGCGCTCATCCGGAGCGCTGGAGCTATGGACGTCTGCATAGCCTGATGCTCCGCCACCCCCTCGGAAATGTGCCCGCTCTAGCCCCCCTCTTCAACCGTGGCCCCTGGCCCACAGGTGGCGATCTCGATACGGTCAATCAGAACTTGCTCCCCCGCAACCCCGTGGCTGGGCCACGCTACAATGCAGCTTCCTACCGGCAGATCCTCGATCCCGGTGATTGGAACAGTGCCCGCATCATCCTCCCTGCAGGCCAGAGCGGCCACCCAGCCAGCAGCCACTATGCCGACATGGCTGCCGCATGGCGTGCTGGAGCCTACCTCCCCCTCCTCTGGACACCTGCGGCTGTGGCCCGCTATACCGTGGCAACGCTGAGCCTCGAACCGGAGGGTGGGGCTGACTAAGGGATGATGGGTCGACGGGCGGTACCGAGGGCTTCGCTCTCCACAAAAGACCCCAGCCCCAGCTGCGCCAGACGGTCACGCTGGCGCAGCTGACATTGAACTAGGCTCCCCGTAGTTGCCCCGTAGACTTACTACATACGCTACTTAGGCCTTGCCGGAGATCTCGTATCTGTGTAGAATAAGGCATGTGCCAAGCGAGCTTAACCGTTCGACGGGAGGAAAACACCCTTCCCTAAACCCGTACCTCTCTGGGAGCGCGGGCGGCTCGCCCGCAACGGTGCTCTGCGGGGCACACCAGCCGCGGATCCTACTGGTCGCTTCTCACAGGATACGCTCCGCAGCGGTATGGGCGTGGCACACTCCTACGGGGGGGGTACGAGAAAGCTCGTTCGCCGAGGCGTGGAACCCCTGAGGGGTGAAGGCCTTCCTCACCAGACCCCAACCCCGCCTTGGTACCGCCAAACGGTTACGCTGGTGCAGCCGAAGAGGTACGATGTCCACACGCGATCTCTCTCCACCCCTGGATCGAACCCGCCTCCGATCGCTCACAGTCGAGCAGATTGCTTACCTGGTACTTGGTCTATTTGCCCTGATCGCCCACCTCTGGGCTCTGGGTGATCGCTCCTTGCACCATGACGAAACCCTTCACGCCGCCTACTCCTGGTATCTTTTGGTGGGCAGAGGGTACATTCACGATCCACTGCTCCATGGGCCACTGCTCTACTACCTGGGGGCACTGGGCTACTTCCTCTTCGGTGATAGCGACTTCACCGCACGCCTGATGCCAGCCCTGGCCGGTACGGCACTTACCCTCACACCCTACCTGTTACGGCGTGAACTAGGGCGACCTGCGGCGCTGATCGCGGCAGTCTACCTGCTCATCTCACCAGTGGCCCTCTACGTTGGCCGCTTCTTTCGCCACGACATCTACTCGGTGCTCTGCGAGTTGCTCGTATTCGTCGCAGTCGTGCGCTACGTCACTACCTACCAACGCTCCTGGCTCCTCGTTGGTAGTGCTGCTTTTGGCTTCATGTTCGTGAACCAGGAGACGAGTTACCTCTTCCTCCTGATCATGGCCGTGCCCCTCGTCATTGCCTGGCTCTGGCAGATCTACAAACCTGCTATTGCTATGGTCGTGCTCCTGGGACTGGCTGTTGCGGCCCTGGTCTTTGTACTGCCCGGTGATGCCCAAGTTGATGGTGCGCACCACGCCATAACCGACCCGCAGACGGGTGAAATCCAGGTGGAACAGCCAGGGCTCTTCGGTTGGGGTCCGCTGCCGACCGACGATAATGGCTATGCCCTGCGTATCCGGAACCGCGCTGATGATGACTCTGGTCGGAGCCTGTTCGTCAATTTGGGCACCTACCTGGGGGAACTGCTACGCTTCTTTGGCCATCCCGCCATCCTGCTGGCGATGGGGCTCTCGGTGAGCGTACTGGCCGCACTGATCCACCTGATCTGGTATCGGCGCAATGCAGCCGGTCAGACGCCCTGGACTATCGCTCGGGCGAACAACCTGCCCGCTGCCCAGATCGCGCTCCATCTCGGCGAGCGACAACACTGGCTCGTCGCCCTGCTGATCTTCCTGGCTATCTACCTCGTCTTCTTCACCGCCTTCTTCACCAATCTGATTGGCGCAATCAGCGGTGTTGCTGGCTCGCTGCTCTACTGGTTGGCCCAACACAACGTTGAGCGTGGAGGTCAACCCGCGCACTACTACCTCTTCCAACTCGCGGTGTACGAACCCCTCTTACTGATCTTTGGGGCGCTTGGTCTGGTGCTGATCGGCTACGATCGTATCCGTCATCGGCAACTATCAACACCATTTGCCGCGCTCCTCCTGGCCTGGTGGGCCGTTGCTGCTTTTGCCATCTACACCTGGGCGGGGGAAAAGATGCCCTGGCTGACGATCCATATCAGCCTGCCCCTCACCCTGCTGATGGCCTGGACTGTGCAGCGCATCATCTGGGGTGGCGTCCCTGCACCCGATGGCCCTGGACAGGCACCCGATCTGCCGAAGAGCGCATGGGTCGTCTCTGGTTTTCTCTTCACCGCGGTCCTTGGGCTCAGCTTCGTCGTCCTGACCGCCGTCGTCGGGTTGGAAAATGCCGCGACGGTCGTCCCTTTCCTAACGCCCGCCCTGATTCTGGCGATCAGCCTGTTACTCCTCCTCTTCCTGGTGGTTGGTGCCGGGCTGCGCTGGGGTTGGCGTGGAGCCGCAGCCATCCTAACCGTCTGTGTAAGCCTCTCCATTGGCCTCTACACGGTACGCAATGCGCTCCGTCTCGCCTACATCAATGGCGATGTACCGACTGAGCCGCTGGTCTATACGCAGACATCGCCCGACATCATGCACGCCATTCGTCGTCTGGAGGAGGCGTCGATACGGCGTGGCCGCGGCCTGGACATGCCGGTCATCTACGATAATGAGACCATCTGGAGTTGGTATCTGCGCAACTTTGTGCGGGCCGAGCAGAGCTCCGGTCAACTCACGGCGCCACCCGCCCCTGAGGTGATGGCCGTGCTGATGCTCCAGGAGAATTTTGATCGCCACCCAGAGAATCGCAGCTACCTGGAGGGCTTCGTCATCCAGCGCTACCCCTTGCGCTGGTGGTTCCCCGAAGACGATGTCTACCGGCTCAACGCCAACTGGCGCGAGGCGCCCCTTGACCAGGTCTCGCTCCTTGGCCAGCTACTCCGTGCGCCCCTCGATCGCGACGTGGGCGAGCGCTGGTGGAACTTTCTCCTCTTCCGTAATCCTGGACAATCCCTTGGCTCGACCGATGTCGTGATCGCTGTTCGTTCGGAGATAGCAGACCAGATTGGTCCTGGCTTCGGTAGGCCTAGATAAAGTGAGCATAATCGCATGACAGCCAAGAGCATCGAGCACTCCTCGCGCCCTGCTGTGCTAACCCGTACCCTTGATCACTCCTGGGTAGACTGGGAGAAGGCTGCGTTTGCGCTGATCATCGTCATCAGCGTCATCGCCCATCTCTGGGGGCTCGATCGTATGGCCATGCACCACGATGAGAGCATCCACGCATGGTCGAGTTGGCGCCTCTACGCTGGGGAGGGTGGCTTTAGCTGCTGGGGAGGCGCCACCTCCGCAACCTACTGCTATGATCCCGTCTACCACGGTCCCTCGCTCTACTATCTGACGGCCGTCGCCTACTTCCTCTTCGGCGATGGTGATGCTCAGGCGCGTCTGCCCATGGCGCTTGCTGGCATGCTCGCCACTGCCTCTACCTGGTGGCTCCGCCCCTACCTCGGTCGCACCGGCGCCCTGGTTGCCGCAATCCTGATAACCTGCTCACCAACGCTCCTCTACTTCACCCGCTTTGCGCGCCACGATGGCCTGATGATCCTCTGGGAGCTCTGGATGGTCATTGGAGCCCTACGCTGGATCGATACGGGGCGCTCACGCTGGCTCTACCTGGCTGCTGCGGCACTCGCGCTGGCGGTTGCGACCCACGAACTCTACTACATCCTCTTCTTCATCTTCGGCATCTTTGTCTTGATGCGACTCCTGGCTGAGAGCCGTCTGGCGCGCTACCTCAACGCGTTTCTCATCGGCGTCATAGGCATCTGCCTATCGCTGATGATCTTCAACCCGCGCATCCCCGTTGGCCAGGGGCTCTACTTTGGTGAGAAGGCGTTCCTCGTTGCGTCAGCGTTCCTGCTGGCCTGGCTCTGCCAGCGCCTCTGGCCCCCCGAACCGATCCTGACCCCCCGTTTGCGCCAACTCTGGTCTGAGCAGCGGAGTAGTCTCTGGGTAGCACTGGCTATTCTCGGTGCGATCTACCTGACCCTCTACTCGTCATTCTTCGCGTACATGCCCGGGGCCATTGATGGACTCTATGCCGGCCTCGCTTACTGGTTGGGGAGCCAGCAAGACTATGCCCGCGGTGATCAGCCCTGGTACTACTACCTGATCCAGTTGCCGCTCTACGATCCACTAGCTGTAGTCGCGAGCATCGGTACGGTGATCGCAATGCTCGCCGTAGTGGTGAACTACACCGTTAGACGTCAACTCGCCGTACGTTCAGCAGCGGCGAAGGCAGCTGCCGAGACGCCCCCAGCAGCCGTGGAGCCACCAACTCAGCCGCTGCTCCGCCCCTGGGCGCTCTATCCGCTCCTGATCGTCTTCTGGTTCTGGACGGCGCTGATCATCTTCTCCTGGGCCGGTGAGAAGATGCCCTGGCTGGTCGTACACATGTCCCTGCCCGGGAACCTGTTGGCAGCTTGGGTGATTGCCCGCCTGGTCCGGGTTGCGCGGGGGGCCGATCCCAATACCCTTGGTGTTGAGGCTCCATCCACGTCAGGGCCCGGACCACGCATCTGGATCGTGCCAGTCCTGAGCCTGCTCATCGGGGTAGCAGTGAGCGTAGCCGTCTGGCGTCTCAGTACGAATGGGAGTGGCCAGCAGGTGCAGCGTGACCTCCTCCAGGGCTTGCTACCACTGCTGCTCGCGGGTGGTATGATCTACTGGCTGCTTACCCTCAGCTCGCAACTGGGTAGCCGCATCGTGCTAGCCGCAACTGGCCTGACCCTCGTCGTGGGGCTGGGCGCCTACACTCTTCGTTCCAGTGCTCTCGCCGTCTATACCCACCCCGACACCCCTATTGAACTGCTTGTCTATACTCAGACTGCCCCCAACGTCACACGCTACGTCGCCGATATCCGCGAACTGGCGATCAACCTGACCCGGGGCGAGCGTAGCGATGCCGATGTGGCCGGCGGTTTGCGCATGCCAGTGATCATCGATGGTGGTGGCGATAGTGGTGAAGGCTCCCTTGCCTGGCCACTCCAGTGGTACTTCCGTGATTTCCAGCGCGTGACATGGATGCGCCGTGATCTCCTCCAGACCAACCCTAGCCTACAGACCTTCGAAGTTGAGATGCCGAACGGCTCGACTGAGCCCGCCCCAGTCGTACTCCTCTACAAGCCCCACGTCACGGAGGCGGTGCGTAGCGTACTGAGCACGACGTATGTCCAACCGTACGGTAACACCGGGGTCTTCAACTGGTGGTTCCCCGAAGGTGACAAGTGCTCGCCACAGAGCCCCGGGTACAAGCGCTTCTACTACAGTAGTTGGACACCGCGGGAAGAGTTGGTTGGGCCTGCCGACGGCGGAGTGGGCGTCTGTGGGCGCGACATCTCCAGTGAGGTACATGGCCCCTTTGCGGTCCTGCTCTGGCCGTTCCAGCCAGACAACTGGACGGTGATGAGCCAGTTCTTGCTCTACCGTCGCCTACCGGCGACCCTCGTGCCTGGTGCACGTGAGATGGAGTTCTGGCTGCGGGCTGATCTGGCTAATGGGGTGAGCAGCGAGCCGATCGTGCCCGATGCTACTGAGTTGCGCTTGATTGCTCAGAGTGAACTGCCACTACCAGCGGATGGTGCTGGGCCGACAGGTGCGGTTGTGGATGCCGAGGGCAGGCTCTACATTGCTGCAACTGACAGCCACCGCATCGATATCTTCAATAGCCAGGGTGAACTGGAGCGCAGTCTGGGTGGTTTCGGGAGTGAACTGGGGCAGTTCTACGAGCCACGTGGGATGGCCCTCGATGCCGAAGGGAACCTCTACGTTGCCGATACCTGGAATGCGCGGATTGTCAAGTTTGACGCCACAGGTCAGGCGGTGAGCAGCTGGGGTAGTGGCAGTCAAGATCTCGCCGATGGACGTCGAGCCACCATCACCGATGGTGATCGTGCCCGCAATGAGGCGAACCCCCTCGGTTTCTTCGGCCCGCGTGGGGTGGCTGTCGATACCAAGGGCAACGTCTACATCGCCGATACGGGGAATAAGCGCGTTGTAGTCACTGATAGCGAGGGGGAGTTCCTCTACCAGTTCGGCTCGGCGGGGAGCGCACCAGGTCAGTTCAACGAGCCCACGAGCCTGGCTGTAGATGCCCAAGGTGTACTCTATGTAGCCGATACATGGAATGGGCGGGTGCAGATCTTTGCCCCCGATGGCACCGATCGCCTGAATGCAACCCCCATCGTGACCTGGAATGTGCGTGGCTGGCGGCCCAACACCTACGACGATCCCGCGATCGCGGTCGGTGCGGATAACACGATCTATGTCAGCGTGCCAGACCGCAATCAGGTCGTAGCCTTCAACTTTAATGGTACACCCATCCTCCGCTGGGGTGGCCCCGGTAATGACCTGGCCTCACTCAGTAGCCCAAGTGGCATAGTCCTGACACCCGACGGTGCAGTGTGGGTCGTCGATCGGGCGTTGGATCGGGTGTTGCGCTTTGTCCTACCGGCTATTCGTCCCTCGTAGACATGGTTCATATGGGTTTGACCGTTCGGTGGGAGGTCTAGATTCGCCCATGGACTATCGCTCGCTCAATCACCAGATCAAACCAGTAGGCGCAGCCATGAATGATGCGTGGCAGCGTGTTCTGGGTCGATTAGGTGATTACACCGCCCTCGTTGTGGGGGCAGCAAACTTGCGCCCAAGTGCCGTAACATTCTACGCACAGACCGAACAGTTCGTCCTGGTGCGCATCCTCGTAGCAGGCGAGTACCTGATCTTACGCATTGCGCCTGAAGAGGACATGGCCGCCTATGTCTTCTTTGTCCGTACGATGAGTGGGCAAAAGTTGCCCTCGGTTCGTATTATTCAGCGTGACCTCTCACGGACCCGTGTGCCCTTTGCCTACACGATCGAGAGTTTTGTGCCCGGTCTGCCCGCAACAACCCTGAGCGATGAAGCCCTTCTGCGGAGTGCTGGACGTCAGGCCGGTCAGACGCTCCGACGTATGCACCGGATTGCCGTGCCAGGGGTGGGGCGCCCTAATGCACTGGGACGCTGGCCCGACCAGTCTTGGTATAACGTATTACACCAGATCAGTGCGCTGTTAGCCCCACCACCGGTCGATGCTATGCTCTTTGGCGAGTTCGAGCGCTCGGTGCTCGCGCTGATCCCCACTGATGAGCGGCTGAATCTGGAGCAGCCCTGCCTGATCCACGGAAACTTCGGGCCAGAGGTTGTTCGCTGTACCACTGGCTCCCATGTACAGCTCGAAATGATTGCCGAACCGAGCCCATGGGTCGGTGGTGATGGGCTCTTTGACCTCGCCCGTGGCCTCTGTGCGATCTATCCGGATGCCTGGCGTGAAGGTTTGCTCGACGGCTACCAGAGTATAACGCCACTCAACGAAGCAGAGCGTACCCGTCTGGCCCTGCTACGCCTGCTGACGAACGCCTGGATCGCCTGCTACCGCTACAGCCGTGCCCTTCCCCATGAGGCCGCACTCAATGAGGCCCTCGATCTCTTTGATGGGCTGATCATGGCGTAGGGCATGTTTCAAAGGAGGCCCGGCATGAGCCATCAGCCAGAGATCCTCGTTCATCCCAGTCTGGAACTGCTCCAAGCGGCTGCGGCTGAACGGGTTGTTACGCTTATCGAAGCGGCAGTTGCCGCCCGCGGGCGCGCGCTACTCGCCATTTCTGGTGGCTCTGCACCACCCGGGCTCTTTCGGCGGCTCTCTGCAGAGCCACTACGCGAGCGTGTACCATGGTCAGCGCTCAACCTGATCTGGGTCGATGAGCGGCTCGTACCCTTTGACGATCCGGAGAGCAACTACCGCCTCGCTCGCTGGACCCTCCTCGATCATGTGTCAATCCCCTCTGCACAGGTCTTTCCGGTTGCCACCTACTATGATGCTGAACAGGCTGCTGCGCGCTACCAGCAGCAGGTCGCGATGCTCCTCGACCAGCATGGCGGACAGATCGATCTGGCCCTGTTGGGGATGGGGCCCGATGGCCATACGGCTTCCCTCTTTCCTGGCTTCCCCCAGGTG
This sequence comes from uncultured Chloroflexota bacterium, assembly GCA_903915775.1. Taxonomy (GTDB): domain Bacteria; phylum Chloroflexota; class Chloroflexia; order Chloroflexales; family Chloroflexaceae; genus Viridilinea. Next base: position 25,765 of record CAIWUD010000482.1, read on the forward strand.
GCGGCACCAGACGACGCGCTGGTCGTTGCGGTGTTTGACGCACCAAAACCACCGGCGGTACGGGTCTCGCTCACGGCCCACGCCCTCAATCGGGCGCGCCATGTCATCTTCCTCGTGGCTGGTGCCGATAAAGCGCCGCAGCTACGTGCTGCTCTCCAGGGTCCCTACGAGCCCGCGACTATCCCGGCCCAACTAGTACGCCCACCCAACGGTCACGTCACCTGGATGCTTGATGCCGCAGCGGCAGCGGAGTTGTATGCGCTTTGATCTACTGACCCTCTTCCCCGGCATGTTCACCGGGCCATTGAGCGAGAGCATCCTGAAGCGAGCCCAACAGGCGGGGCTGATCAGCGTACACCTCCACAACATCCGCGACTGGGCGATCGATCGCCACCGTACCGCTGACGACGCACCCTACGGCGGCGGTGCAGGCATGGTCATGAAAGCTGCCCCCCTGGCTGCTGCTATCCGTGCGGTGATCGACCAGGATAGAGACCCAGAGCCTCCCCCCGTGATCCTCCTCAGCCCAGCTGGTGAACTTTTCCACCACGCGATCGCCCAAGAACTGGCTGCCTCACCACGCCTCCTCCTGGTCTGTGCGCACTATGAGGGGCTGGACGAGCGGGTGCGTGAGCAACTGATTACCCGTGAACTCAGCATCGGCGACTATGTGCTGACCGGTGGCGAGCTTGCGGCAATGGTGCTGATCGACGCGATAGCCCGGCTCAGGCCCGGCGTCATCGACGCAGAGTCGATCGGTGAGGAGAGCCATCGGGACGGCCTACTTGAGTACCCCCACTACACCCGCCCTGCCCTCTGGGAGGGTCACCCCGTCCCACCAGTCCTACTCTCTGGTCACCATGGCGAGGTAGCGCGCTGGCGTCGTCAGGAACGGCTACGCCGCACTTTTGCCCGTCGCCCCGATCTGCTCCCTAAAGCCTATGCCGCCGGGCAGCTCTCCAGCGATGATCTCCGCCTGCTCGCCGAACTGGGCTGGAGACCGGAGCAGGCCATGGATCAGCGCATCTGAGCCCCAGTTGCTGCAGGTGGGGTGTGGGGGCTACGAGCGGGCACGGCGGCCACGAATGAGTCGCCGTGCCCCCCGTGGAAAGCCGAACAGCCCACCCTGGCGGAGCGGTGCTGCAGCCTGCTGATCGACCAGGGCCAGCTGCTCGATAAGCATGCGAGCGATCTGGGCCGAACCATCACGTGGCACCGCACCCTCCAGCCGCTGCAGCGTCGCCGTATAGCGCTGCTGATCGTGCAGTTCATGCACAGCATCCACGATCCGCTCGGTTGTGGGACAGAAGCGCCCAAGATCATAGTTGAGCACAAAGTCGATATTTCCCTGCTCCTGCATCCCGACAGCCTCAGTGACTGCAACGGGCTTGCGCATCACCAACGCCTCCATAAGCGTCCCAGGGCCAGCCTTCGTGACCACCATATCACTGGCGGCCATCAATACCTCCATATTATCGACAAAACCAAAGATATGGCTGTTAGGTGCACGAACACGGCTCGTGAGCTCCTCGTAGACGGCGCGATTCTTCCCGGTCACCACCAGTAGCTGATGTATAGGGCAGGCCTGTTCCAGGCTCACGACTAACTCGCCGAGACGCCCCGAACCTACCCCACCAGCGGTCACGAGGATCGTGAAACGATCGGCACTGAGCCCAAGGGCCTGGCGCGCAACCCCCTGATCACCACGGTAGTCCACAAACTTAGGATGAACGGGAAAACCGGTACGGCGCATCTGTGAGGGGCGCATACCGCGACGCAGCATCGCCTGAAACGCCTCATCGGTCGGAACTAGGGCGAGATCAACGCCTGGGTAGCTCCAGGAGGCGTGGAGACTGACAAGGTCGGTTACACAGGTGATCACGCGGAAGGGCAAACGGTAGGCCCGGCGCGACCAGACGACCAGGCGATGAACCAAGGGATGGGTCGAGACGACTAAGCGTGGACGGCGCCGTTCGAGAGCACGACCCAGATTACGGCGTGCAGTCATAAAGACTAACCGCGAGAGCATGTCGACGGTGCGTGTCGTATTCGTCAACTGGAAGGTCAGATCATAGAGGCGGAGCCAGCGTGTGGAGAGTTTGTCGTAGTGCTCAGGGGCATCCCGGACAAGAGGAAAATCGGTCAGGCGAAGAATATCTTCAATAGCCCACGAGAGTGTACCACCACTGAGTTGATCGAGAGCGGCACTCAGGGCTACCGCAGCACTGCGATGGCCACCACCGGTATCGGAGATGGCGAAGAGAATATCGACCGGTGTAGCGCTCATGGGTTTGTCTTTCTTGATGGAGGGTACGGTTCCCAGGGCCTTATGAGCTATGTTCGATATATACGGAAGCTGTAGAGGGCGGAGTCCTCCGCAAAAAACCTCACCCAACCTTGGTTCCACCAGGGAGCAGGATGAGCCGTTACCCCGATCTAACCTACTCCTAGCGTACACTGGTATAGTGGTTGAGTACCCGCTCGGCCACCTCGAGCGCCGCCTTCGGTCGAGCAGCGACACGTGCGCAGGCGCGCATCTCATCCATGAGTTGTGGGCGGCTCAGCAGGCGCACGACGGTAGCAGGCACCGATTCGGCGATGCGCAACTGCACCCCAGCCCCAGTACTGACCACATAGTCCGCATTCCACTCCTCCTGGCCGGGGATGGGATTAATGACCACAAGTGGCACGGCACGGGCAAGCACCTCACTAATGATCAGACCACCAGCCTTCGTGATCACCAGATCGCTCAGTACCACGAGATCATCCACAAAGTTGATCTGGCCGTAGAGGCGAAGATCCATGCGTGGGGTGGCTTGGAGATCAGCCAGATGTTCAACAAGGGTTGGATTACGTCCAGCCACTACGATGAGCGTAGCCTCTAGATCGCTCGCCAACATCCCGTGAACGATCAGACGGACCTGCTCGTTGTCGAGCCCCCCGCCAAAAAGGGTGATCACCGGGCGTGTACCGCTCAGGTGATGGTGTGCCCGTAAGACATCGCGATCCTTCTCTACAGCGATTGCCGGATCGACGGGGATACCACTTACACAAATCTGGCTCGCTGCAACACCACGGGCAATCAACTGCTTACAGGTCTGCTGATCGGGCACAAAGTAGCCATCAATCTCGGTATAAGTCCAGAAGGTATGGGCTGCATGGTCGGTAATCACACAGTAGATCGGTTGCGGCAGGCGGGCACTACGTTTGTAGCGCACGAGCAACTCCATCGGTAGAAAGTGTGTACAGATGATCAGTTCAGGCATGAACGCACGCAGGAGATCCTTCAGTCCAGTGGTGCCAATACTCTCGACGAGCTTGCGAATGTTGTTCGTAAACTCGGCCAGGTTCGGATCGGCATTGGTTTGGGTATAGAAGTAGCCCCAGAGCATGGGGGCGCGATCTGTCAACTCCAGGTATGAACGGGCATAGGCCACCCGAAAGAGTAGCGAGGTGTGATCTAACACATCTTCGACACGAACCTCGCCAGGTTGACGTTGGCTGAAGGCTCTCGCGAGAGCCTCAGCAGCCCGCCGATGGCCACTGCCAACCGATGCGTGTAACAGGAGAATGCGGGGCATAGATACTCCCTACAAGGAAATTTGGAGGAGAGCCCTACTCTCCTGGTTCGCCTCTTAGGCCATGGTGTACTGCGCGGCAGGAAACATGTACCCGGTGGCAGTGCGCGCTAGTTACACCCCATGCTGCATCCTACCACGTTTTGCACGTTTGACGCTAACGCACCAGACTGCTATAATTCATAGCCTATGTGGGACGACCGGGATGCCCGGTCGCGGTTGGCATCTCCGCGCTTCACTCCTGTGGCAGTGGTAAGGATCCGCTGCCCATACTACACTTCGGAGATGTCCTGAAATGACGAAGGAGTCGAGCCATTAGGGATCGGTTTCGCATCAACAATCGCATTCGCGCGCGCGAGGTGCGCCTGATTGACGAGCAAGGCACCCAGGTTGGCATTATCGGAGTGCGTGAGGCCATGCATATGGCCGAGGAGCGAGGTTTCGATCTGGTTGAGGTGGCCCCCAATGCGGTGCCGCCCGTTTGTCGTCTGCTCGACTATGGCAAATTCCGCTACGAGCAGAGCAAGAAGGAGCGCGAGGCGCGTAAAAACCAGAAGCAGGCCGAGCTCAAGCAGATCCGCCTGATGCCCAAGACTGACGACCATGACATCGGTGTCAAGGCTAACCAGGCAAAGCGCTTTCTGCTACAGGGTGATAAGGTCAAGTTTAACGTACGCTTTCGCGGGCGTGAGATGGCCCACCCGGATATTGGGCGAAAGATGCTCGAGGCCATTGCCGAGCAGTTAGGTGATATCGCGCTCGTTGAGCAGAAGCCGCTGATGGAAGGCCGTGTGCTCTCGTTGCTGTTGGCACCGACACCAAAGGTGCTGAAGGCGGCCCAACAGTCCCAGAAGGCTAAACAGGCCAAGTTAAAGGCCGAGGCGGCCAGCAGTGGGGTTACTACGGCTCAGACTCTTGAGGAAGCAGAGTTGCAACTCGAGGACGAAGAGCTCGAGGACGAAGAGTTTGACGACGATGAGCTCGACGACGAAGAGTTTGACGACGATGAGCTCGACGACGA
>CAIWUD010000483.1 GCA_903915775.1 uncultured Chloroflexota bacterium
GAAACAAGCCTAAGGCATGGTTCAAACCAGCTTGACACGCTTCCGGGAGGTGTGGAGGGCGAAGCCCTCCACAAAAACAACCAACCCAGCCCTGGTGCCGCCAGCGTGTCAAGCCGGCGCAGCCGAAACTGAAGCATGCCTAACACCTCATTATACCTGAGTTAGCGTAGCTGTGCCGAAAGGGTCTCCGCGGGTACTTGTTCACGATCGGGGTAAGCCAACGGTAGGGCAACCACAGGGGGTTGCCCTTACAGGGAGCGCCACGAGAGCGAGACGCCCTTGCTCCAGGAGAAGTGTGAACAGTTACCTCCACGGTAACTAGGGTAAGGCATGCTCCACATGAGCTTGATGAGCGTACGGGAGGTGTGGAGGGCAAAGCCCTTCATACAGAAGCGTAACCCAGCTATACTCTCGCCAGGGAAAGTGTGAACCGCTACGGCCTCATGCTACAATGAATCAGAAGCTGAACGAGGAGCTACGTGTATGCCGCCCAAACGAGGACCAACACTCTTCGACAACCAGCGGGCCGATCTACTCCAGAGCCAGGCACCTCTGGCAACGCGTATGCGACCGCGTACTCTGGATGAGTACCTGGGTCAGGAGCAGATTATTGGTGAAGGACGGCTGCTCCGGCGTGCGATCGCGAACGACCAACTCTTCTCGATGCTTCTCTGGGGACCACCAGGAAGTGGGAAGACAACGCTGGCGCAGATCATTGCTGCTGCAACTAATGCCCATTTTGAGCCACTAAGCGCGGTCAGTGCCGGAGTGAACGATCTCCGCCGGGTTATTCAGGAGGCGCAGGATCGGCTGGGGATGTTTCAGCGTCGTACCCTGCTCTTCATTGATGAGATCCATCGTTTCAACAAAGCGCAGCAAGATGCGGTCCTACCATACGTCGAAGATGGCACGATCATTCTGATTGGCGCAACCACCGAGAACCCCTCATTTGAGGTGAACAGTGCGCTGCTCTCACGCGCTCGGGTCTTCACCCTCGAGGCTTTGCGCGACGAGGATCTCGCACGTCTGGTCGATCGTGCCTTGACTGATAGCGAGCGTGGGCTCGGCAAACTTAAAGTTCTCCTCGCCGCCGATGCTCGTGGCTACCTGGTGAACATGGCAAACGGCGATGCACGTGTTGCCCTCAACGCACTAGAAGCAGCCGCAGTAGCCAAAGCACCAGCCCTAGGCGATAGGCGTCTCATCACCCTCGACGATATTCGTGACGCGCTACAGAGTCGTGCAACACGTTATGACAAGCACGGTGAGCTCCACTACGACGCGATCTCAGCTCTACACAAGAGCGTACGGGATAGTGATCCTGACGGAGCGCTCTACTGGTTGGGCCGCATGCTCGATGGGGGTGAAGATCCGCTCTACATTGCTCGGCGCCTGGTACGCATGGCGATTGAGGATATCGGTCTAGCCGATCCGGGCGCGCTGACGCAGACGATGGCTGCGCAACAGGCCGTCCACTTCCTTGGTCAACCTGAAGGCGATCTTGCCCTGGCCCAGGCCACCGTGTACCTCTGTCAATCTCCCAAGAGTAATGCCGTCTACCGAGCTTACGGTACCGTACTGAGCGATGTTGCCGAGACGCGTAACGAGCCTGTGCCACTCCATCTACGCAACGCCCCAACTCGGCTCATGAAGGGGCTTGGCTACGGGAAGGGGTATGAGTATGCGCACGATCTGCCCGCCGGGCGTAGTGATCAGGAGCACCTACCGCCCAACTTGCGTGGGCGGATCTACTATGAGCCGACCGAGCAGGGCTTCGAGGCTCAGGTGCGTAAACGGTTGGCCTGGCGTGAAGAGCGTATCGTGCGCACTGAGGCATCAACAAACAACCAGCCGAGTAGGGAACCGATAGAGCCCCTCGCTCCCGGCGAAGAGTCACAGGATCTCCCACCACCTGAGCCACCCCCACCACCATCACGTGGGCGGCGACGAGCGTAAGCTCACCACAGGATACCCGTTCACTTGTAGGGAAGGGCAACCACGGGGGGTTGCCCCAACGGGCGGTTCGCTAAACCGGTTCATCGCTCGGGTAGGCCAACGGCTCGGTATCTCTTCATAGGCGAGCCGCCCGCGCTCCCAGGAGACGTGCGAGCAGCAGTCATGAGCGACCTCAACTCAACGCTGGTGGCACCACTTGGTACTATCGGCGTAGCCGACATTGAAACCTTATCTACGCGGAGCGCGAGCATGATCGCTAGAGCAGAGGTCGTAGTCATCGGGGCGGGCATTATGGGTGCAAGTATCGCCTACCATCTCGCGATCCGTGGATGTCGCAACGTCGTAATTCTGGAGAAAGAAGCAGCCGAGGTCAGTGGTAGCACGGCCCGTTCGGCAGCAGGGGTCCGTCATCAGTTCTCGAGCGTCACGAACATCCAGCTCTCACGCTACAGCATCGCACGCCTACGGAGCTTCGACGAAGAGGTGGGTGGTCATGCTGAACTGCGCCAAGTGGGCTACCTCCTGCTCTTCAGCGACCCTCGCGAGTGGGCCAACTACCAGGCAACCACCACGCTCCAGCACGAACTCGGCGTACGCGTCGAACTACTCACCCCGGAGGAGGCTGGACGCTTCGTGCCGCGTATGCGTATCGATGATCTCGTCGGTGCCACCTTCGGCCCTGACGACGGCTATGTCGACCCTTACGGTATCGCGATGGGCTACCTACGTGCGGCTCAGGCTATGGGTGTACGCCTCAGACGGGCGACAGCAGCAACAGGCTTCAAGATAGAGGGGGGGCGCATCTCTGGCGTAGCGAGCAGTGACGGCCTGATTGCATGTGAGATGGTGGTCAATGCAGCTGGGTCGTGGGCTGGTCACGTGGGAGCCTTGGCCGGCCTGGATATTCCGGTGCGTCCCTACCGACGCAACGTCTACATGACCAGACCATTCCCAGCGATCCCTGGATCCATTCCGCTCACTATTGATATGAGTAGTGGCTTCTACATACGCCACGAAGGAGCAAGCATGCTGATGGGGCGCTCCAACCCTGACGAACCGAGTAGCTTCAACCAGCAGGTCGATTGGGAGTGGCTTGATACCGTGCTTGAGGCCGGTCTCTGGCGTTTCCCCATCCTCGAACAGGCTAGTCTTGCAGAGGGGCAGTGTTGGGCCGGACTCTACGAGATCACCCCCGATCATAACCCAATCTTGGGCCGCCACCCCGATCTCGCTGGATATGTCGATGCAAGTGGCTTCAGCGGCCACGGGATTATGCACGCGCCAGCCACAGGACTCCTCATGGCCGAGGAGATCCTTGATGGACGCGCGCACACGATCAACATCGACGATCTGCGCATTGATCGCTTCCGCAGGGGCAGCGCTCACCATGAGCATAATATCATCTAGGGATGGTTCGGTTTCGGCTGCGCCGACTTGATGGTCTGGCGCTGCCAGGGTTGGGTGAGGTTTTTTGTGGAAGACCAAGCCCTCCACGCCTCCCGTTGGGCATGGTCTGGTGCTGCCAGGCCCTCCCCACCTCCCGTATCGGTTGCACTACCTCAGCGCGGCTCTTGCAGATGGGTGATGAGCCACTCCATGGCCAGCAGGTAACCACGCCAGCCAAGGCCAGCGATCTGACCAGTAGCGACAGGCGCCACGACCGAGGTATGGCGAAACGGCTCACGCCGGTAGACATTAGAGATATGCACCTCGACAATCGGGGCGCTCAGTGCTGCCAGGGCGTCGCGCAGGGCCAAACCGTAGTGAGTGAGTGCCCCGGGGTTGATGATAATTCCCGCCGCGCTCCAACCCTCCCCTTGGAGAAAGTCGATCAATTCACCCTCATGGTTCGACTGCAGCGTAACTACCCGTAGACCGGCGGCCGCTGCACGAGCCACCAGTGCTGCATCAATCTCGGCCAGGGTGATACGTCCATAGATCTCGGGCTGGCGGCGCCCCAACATGTTCAGGTTGGGGCCGTGGAGCACGGCGATGGTATCCATTGATTCGTCCTTAGGGATGTTTCAAGTGCGGCTGCGCCGACGTGATAGTCTAGCACTCCCAGGGCTAGGTTAAGGGTTTTTCTGGAGGGCGCAGCCCCTCAGGGGGGTTCACTCGTTCGAGAACGGGCATTCCCGTGCGTCGCCATGCGCTGTGCGAGCGTGCCAAGGCCCGGACCACCGCAGAGCAGCTCATGGGAGCCTGGGGAAAGTTCCCGGTACGATCCGTGGCCCGTGTGCACCGTATAGTACCGTTGCGGGCGAGCCGCCCGCGCTCCCGGGGAGCGTGTCACGTGAC
>CAIWUD010000484.1 GCA_903915775.1 uncultured Chloroflexota bacterium
CCAGAGTGTGCCGAGCGGTGGGTACTGCTCGCCCCTCGCTAGGCTGACACAGAGGCGTGGGACCACGGTAAGCGCTTCGAAGCCGCCACCACGGCGAGCGAAGGCCACGACATGGGCCGACTGCTCACCCTGGCCACTCAGCGGCAGGTAGGTGGCTCCGGCAAAAAGCGTTGGCCGTTCACGACGCAGGGCGAGGGTGCGCTGGGTCAGGTAGAGCTTGATCCGCCCATCCTCAGCCTGTGTGAGCAGTTCCCTGGCCAGTGCAGGGCGATCGTGTGTGCGTGTAGCCAGTTCGGCTAGGAGCTGCGCACGCTGTGCAAAGTCGACTGGACGACGGTTGTCGGGATCGACCAGACTGAGATCCCAGAGCTCGCAGCCCTGGTAGATATCGGGTACGCCAGGCGCAGTGAGCTTGATCAGGGTCTGGGCGAGGCTATTGAAGCGCCCAAAATAGGCGATACGTTCAGCGAAAGTGGCCAAGCTGTCGAGGAAGCGGCTGCTCCGACGCCGATCGAAGATTGCTTCGACGAAGCTGCGCATGGCACGATCATAGGCCTGGTTGGGGTTGATCCAGCTTGTGGCGACTTTAGCCTCGCGGGTGGCCTTCTCCATGTAGTGGACGATCCGCTCACAGAAGTGATCTAGGTTCGCTGTCGGGCCAGGCCAAGCTCCAACGAGCGTCTGGTAGAGGAGATACTCGTCGTTACGCGAGGGCATGACCAACCCCTCGAGCTTCGTTCGTTTGCGCATGTTGAGCCGGCTCCAGAGACCGACCATGCGGCGCCACTCCTGGGGAAGTTCCGAGAGGATATTGATGCGTGCGCGGACATCCTCGCTCCGTTTGGTGTCGTGCGTCGAGGTAGTCAGCATGGCGTGGGGCCAGCGTAGGGCACGTAGGGCGGCGCGCTGGTGGAACCACTCGACGCTTCCGCCAAACTGCTCTGGATGGCCACCCACCTCGTTGAGCGAGATGAGGCGGTTGTAGACGTAGAAGCTCGTATCTTCAACACCTTTGGCCATTACTGGGCCGGTGAGTTGCTGGAACTTCATCACAAAGTGGATCACGTCGTCGCGAAGCTCTTCGGCAAAACTTGCCAGATTGCGGAGTAGGAGTGTATCACGGAGGAAGTTAAAGATCTGCTCAGCCGTACGCGGGTTGCGCCGTTTCGCATCGTGAATGGCTGCCTCGATGAACTGCTCATCCCGAGGGGTAACGCTCCCAGGGCCGGTGATGTAGGTACGGTAGATAGAGAGGCTCGCAATGACCTCGCGGATCGCAAAAGTCAAGCTATTGAGGGTAAAGTCGCGGTAGTGACGATTGCTTTCAGCTAGACGGTCGAGCAGGTGACTCAGGGTGTTGATCTCACTCGCCAGTGAGATGAGCATGATCTCCTTCTTCTTGCTATTAACGAGGTTGGCGAAGGTAGGGTGTGGCCCGGCTACCTCGCTGTAGATCCGGTCGAGGGCACGACGACCGGACTGGTCGACAAAGATACCATTCAACTCATTGAGGAAATCGTAGCCGGTAGTGCCCTCAATGGCCCAATCCTCTGGGAGCTGCTCCTCGGTGGCGAGAATCTTCTCGGCGACCACGTAGAGTGGCCAGCGCGGTAGTGGGCCAGGTGGGCTCGGCTCATGGAGCTCACGATCAATCCATGCTTGCACTTGGACGGCAAGCGTCTCCGGCAGGGTAGCCCCATCACCAGATAGGTTGATCGCAGCCCAGTAGCTCAGGTAGCTCTTCTGGAGTTGCTGGAAGTAGCTAGGTGGATTCCAGAGGCCGTCGGGGTGATCGATGCGCAGCCCGTGGGCCTGTCCTGTTGCCAACAGGTTGAAGATGAGTTGATGGGTAGCCTGGAGCACGTCGGGCAGTTCAACACGGATGGCGGCCAACTCGTTGATATCGAAGAAGCGCCGGTAGTTGATCTCTTCGGCGGCGACACGCCAGAAGGCTAGGCGGTAGGGTTGATCGGCCAGGAGTGCATCAAGGGCGTCGAAGCTGTGGGGGTCACCGGGTGTGGCATTGAACGTGGCCAGCGTTGCGCTGATCAACTCCTGGAGTGATGGGCTCTGGAGGTAGAGGTTGTGCAGACGCCGCTTGATCACCTCCTTCTCACGATTCCGCTCCTGAATGCGTTCGATGGCCGTTTCATCGTAGGATGGCAGGTAGGAGAGGGCGGTAATAATGCTCTGGAGCTCGGTCACGGTGGGGTGGTCGGCACCCAGTTGGAGGATCAGGTCGTCGAGCCGTTGCTCTAGGAGTGTCCTATAGCTGTGTGGGCCAATCGGAAAAGTGTGGTCCCAGTAGCGTAGGAGGAAGGCACCATCCTGG
>CAIWUD010000485.1 GCA_903915775.1 uncultured Chloroflexota bacterium
AGGGCGAAGCCCTCCACAAAAACAACCAACCCAGCCCTGGTGCCGCCAGCGTGTCAAGCCGGCGCAGCCGAAACTGAAGCATGCCTTAGTGGGTGATCAGGGCATCAAACCGCCAACGTCTACTATCGGCGTATCTGGTATTGCGTACCAGAGCCTACCATAGCGGTAGGCCAGCTTTCCTCAGAGAGGAGGTTCTAGGTATGGGCTACGCGGAGTTGCATCGTCGCTCGCTTGAAGATCCGCAAGAGTTCTGGGGCGAACTCGCCGAAGAGTTACACTGGTACAAGCGTTGGGACAGCGTTCTGGACGAGAGTAAAGCACCATTCTACCGCTGGTTCGTCGGTGGTGAGACGAACATCTGCTACAACGCCGTGGATCGCCACGCCCTTGGAGCGAAGCGCGGGCAGGCCGCCTTGATCTGGGAAAGCCCGGAGGTGGGGCAGTCGCGTACCATCACCTTCTTCGAGCTCTACCGTGAGGTCAACCGGTTGGCTGGGGTCTTCCAGGGGTTGGGGGTGCGGAAGGGTGATCGGGTCATCATCTACATGCCCATGGTTCCCGAGGCCATCTTTGCCATGCTGGCGTGTGCACGGATCGGCGCGGTACACTCGGTGGTCTTCGGTGGTTTTTCGATCACCTCCCTAGCCTCGCGTATCGATGATGCCGAACCGGTGTTGATCGTGACCGCTGATGCAGGCATGCGCAAAGGTCAGCCAGTTCCCCTCAAAGATATTGTGGATCGCTCACTCGAGGCCGCGGATAGCGATAGTGTGCGCGATCTGCTCGTGCTCAACCGGGGCCTTGTGCCGATCGAGATGAAGAAGGGGCGTGATCTCGACTGGACCGAGCAGTTGGCCAAGCGGGGGGTTACCTACGTGGAGCCCACGCCGGTGCAGTCAACCGACCCGCTCTACATCCTCTACACCTCGGGCACCACCGGCAAGCCCAAGGGTGTGGTGCGCGACACCGGTGGCTACATGGTGGCGCTCCACGCTTCGATGAGCCACATCTACCAGTGCGGCGATGGTGATGTCTACTGGTCGACTTCCGATATCGGCTGGGTGGTCGGTCATAGCTACATCGTCTACGGTCCACTCCTCAAGGGCGTAACCACGGTGGTCTATGAAGGGCGCCCTGACCATCCCGACCCTGGCGTCTGGTGGCGTGTGATTGAGAAGTATGGTGTGACCCACGTCTTCACGGCACCAACGGCCATGCGCGCCCTGCGCAAGTTCCCCGAGCAGTGGATGCGGAGTGCCGATATCAGCTCGTTGCGCCTGCTCTACGCCGCAGGTGAGCCGCTCGACGCCCCAACCTACGAGTGGGCAAGCAATACCCTCGGGGTGCCGGTGATCGACCACTACTGGCAGACGGAGAGTGGCTGGGGCATGCTCGCGAACCCCGTAGGTGTGGAGTTGCTGCCGATCAAGGCTGGTTCACCCACCAAGCCTACCTTTGGCCACCGGCTTGAGGTTGTGGATGCCGATGGGAACCCCATCCCTCGTGGTGAGAAGGGCTTCATGATCGATCACGGCCCCCTACCGCCCGGTATGCTCATGACCCTCTGGAACGATGATGAGCGCTACCTCAAGAGCTACTGGGAGCACTTTAAGGGGAAGCAGGTCTACATGACCGGGGACTACGCCATCCAGGACGAGGATGGCTACTTCTGGATGTTGGGCCGTGCCGACGAGGTGCTCAACGTTTCAGGGCATCGCCTAGGGACCCGCGAGATCGAGGAGGTCATCTCGGGCCATCCCGCTGTCGCAGAGGCAGCGGTGATCGGGGTACGCCACGAGCTCAAAGGCGAGGGGGTGCTCGTGCTCTCGGTCCTGAAACAGCACATCACGCCCGCCGAGCGCGACAGCGTCAGCCGGGGCATTACCCAACTGGTACGTGAACGCATTGGTGCGATTGCCACACCCGATGCGATCCACTTCGTCAACTTGCTTCCCAAGACGCGCTCGGGTAAGATTATGCGCCGGGTGATCCGCGCAGTCTACCAGGGTGATAGTATCGGTGATCTGAGCACGATCGAGGATGATGCGACCGTCGATATGGTGCGCGAGGCCGTCGATATGCTCAAGGGCGATCTCTAGGATCCTTTCACTGGTTGCGGGGAGGATCCTCTCCGCGCCTGCGCACGAAGTTGTACGCTCTGCTGTCTGAGGCAACAAGGAGGTTTCCCTTATGTCCGAGTCCACTGATGCGGCAACACCTCCTCTTACGGGAGAGGTGTTCTACCCCCATGCATCGATCGTCGAAAACTCGAATGTGATGGCCTACGCCCGCGCAAAGGGTCTCTCCAGCTACGAGGAGCTCCATCAGTGGACCCTCGACCACGGTGAGGAGTTCTGGGGTGATATGGCTAGGGAGCTTGAGTGGCACGAACCCTGGACCCAGCTGCTTGATGATAGTAACAAGCCCTTCTTCAAGTGGTTCATCGGTGGGAAGACTAATATTGTCCACAACGCGATCGACCGTCACGCACGGTCGTGGCGCAAGAACAAGCTGGCCATCATCTGGGAGGGTGAGGATGGGAGCCAGCGTACCTTCTCTTACCACGCGCTCAACCGCGAGGTCAGTAAGATGGCCAACGTGCTGAAGAGCGTTGGGGTGAAGAAGGGTGATATTGTCACGATCTACCTGCCACGCATTCCCGAGCTACCGATGATGATGCTGGCCTGCGCCAAAATTGGGGCGGCACACAGTGTGGTCTATGGTGGCTTCTCCGAGGCAGCCCTGGCCGACCGCCTGGCCGATGCCCAGAGTAAGGTGCTGGTGACGGCCGATGGTGGCTACATGCGCGCGAAGATCGTCGAGTTGAAGAAGATTGCCGATGAGGCGATGTCACGCACCCCGACAGTGCAGACCTGTCTGGTGGTGAAGCGCACCGGCCACAATGTGAACATGGAGCTCGGACGTGATCTGTGGCTCCACGAACTCATGGCTCTCCCTATCGCCTCCTCCGACTGTGCTACCGAGATCGTCGATGCTGAGCATCCCCTCTTCATCCTCTACACCTCGGGTACCACGGGCAAGCCAAAGGGTGTCGTCCACACCCACGGCGGCTACATGGTCGGCACCTACACCACCCTGAAGATGGTCTTCGACCTGAAGGAGGACGATCGCTACTGGTGTGCAGCCGATCCCGGCTGGATCACCGGCCACAGCTACATCGTCTACAGCCCGCTCCTCAACGGGGCGACCTCATTCATGTATGAGGGTGCACCCAACTACCCCTTCCCCGATCGCTGGTGGGCCCTCGTTGCACGCCACTCGATCAGTGTGCTCTACACCTCACCCACCGCGATCCGCGGTCTGATGCGCTTCGGTGAGGCGTGGCCGTCGCGCCACGATCTGAGCAGCCTACGTCTACTTGGCTCGGTTGGTGAGCCCATCAACCCTGAGGCCTGGCGTTGGTACCATAGCGTGATCGGTCGCGGTCGCTGCCCGATCATGGATACCTGGTGGCAGACCGAGACGGGCCACTTCATGATCACACCCACCCCGGTTACACCACTCAAGCCGGGTAGTGCCACGAAGGCCTTCCTCGGCGTTGAAGTTGATGTGGTCCACGAGGATGGCAGCCCCTGCGCTCCCAACGAGGATGGTTTGCTGGTGATTAAGCGGCCCTGGCCAGGCATGATGCGGACAATCCTCAACGATCCGCAGCGCTTCGTCGATACCTACTGGACGAAGGTACCTGGGATGTATGGCGCCGGTGATAGCGCCCGCAAGGATGAGGATGGCTACATCTGGGTGATTGGCCGCCTCGATGATGTGATTAAGGTCTCGGGCTACCGCCTTGGTACTGCCGAGGTCGAGAGTGCCCTGGTGAGCCATGCGGCGGTGGCCGAGGCTGCTGCGATTGGTCTGCCCCACGAGGTGAAGGGTAATGCCATTCACGCCTTCGTCATCCTGCGCGCCACAGCTACGGCCAGCCCCAAACTG
>CAIWUD010000486.1 GCA_903915775.1 uncultured Chloroflexota bacterium
GCAGCAGGGGCAGCAGGGGCAGCAGGGGCAGCAGGGGCAGCAGGGGCAGCAGGGGCAGGGTGGTGGTGGTAGCAACGCATCGAATCTGGGTGAAGGTCAGAGCAGTAGCAACACCAACGTCGACCCTGATCGCCCAACTGGGCAGCAGGGCAGTGGCACCGGAAGCTCGGAGCTGATCTATCAACCCTACCGACCGGATCTGCAGCAGGGCAACCCCGACTTTATTCAGGGCGAGCAGGGCCAAGGTGGATCTAGTCAGATTCGGCCGGGTGAAGAGACATTACCAGGGCTGGCCAACCCCTCGATGGTGCCCTACGAGCAAATGTTTCCTACCTACGCCCAGGCAGCCAGTGAAGCCCTCGAGCGCGGCTACATTCCACCCCACCTCAAATACTTTGTACGCGACTACTTCTCCAGCTTAGAGCCTGAGCAGTGAGCCAAAGTTACACCGTCCTTGTCAAATAGGCCGGAAACACCGAGCAGGTGCTCGGTGATCCCAGGTTAGTGTGACCAGCGTGCAGGAGGTGTGGAGGGCTGCGCCCTCCACCTAACGATCTTAATCCAGCCTTGGTACGGTACAGGCTATTGGAGGTCTGCCGACATGAGCGAACCTACCCCTCCGTTGACGGGCGTAACGCCCCTGACTCCCGATGAGTTTCGCCGGCGCGCCATGCAGATCGAAGCTGAGGTGGGCAATGTTATTGTCGGCCAGCGCGACCTGATCCGCCAGGTCGTCGTTACCCTCCTTGCTGGGGGCAACGCACTCCTTGAGGGCGTACCCGGCTTGGCAAAGACGACGCTCATCCGTACCCTCGCCGACGTGATCGACTGTCGCTTCTCGCGCATCCAGTTTACGCCTGACCTCATGCCGGCCGATATTATTGGCACCACCCTGATTAGTGAGGATGAGCAGGGCCGGAAGAGTTTTCGTTTTGAGCCTGGGCCGGTCTTTGCCAATCTCGTGCTGGCCGATGAGATCAATCGTGCGACGCCCAAGACGCAGTCGGCGCTCCTTGAAGCCATGCAGGAGCAGACGGTCACGGTGGCCAAGACGATCCATCGACTGGAGCCACCCTTCTTTGTCCTGGCCACCCAGAACCCCCTGGAGATGGAGGGAACCTACCCATTGCCTGAGGCGCAGCTAGATCGCTTCTTCTTCAAAATCAATGTGGCCTTTCCCACGACTGCGGAACTCGTTGAGATTGCGCAGCGCACGACCGGCGCACGCCAGCCGACGATTCGGCATGTGGCGAGCGGCGCGACGATCCTTGAGATGCAGGCCCTTGCCCGCACCGTACCCATCGCCAGCCACGTCATGACCTACGCTGCACGGCTGATCAGCGCAACCCATCCTGAGAGCCGCGAGGCGAAGACGGCAACGAAGCAGTATGTGCGCTATGGTGCCTCACCACGCGGCATGCAGGCTCTCATTCTCGCCAGCAAGATCCTGGCGCTCCTTGATGGGCGTGACAACGTTGCTTTCATTGACCTGAAGGCGGCGGCACTCCCAGCCCTACGCCACCGCATCGTGCTCAACTTCGAGGCTCAGGCTGAGGGGATTAGTAGTGACTCAGTGGTCAAGACGATCCTTGAGACGGTCAAGGAGGAGTAGGTGCACCAGTTCATCCGCCTCTTGCTCCTCCTACTCCTCACTTCTGGCACGCTCTTCGTCTCGGCCCACGCCTCGGCGCAGACCGCCACGGGGTTGCAACCTGGTACTACGTCACCCACCCCACGGGTGCCGAGCCCAACGCCACGGGTGCCCAGCCCAACGCCACGGGTGCCGAGCCCAACGCCACGGGTGCCTGCCCAGCCGGTGCGACTAGTCATCCCAGCGATCGAACTTGATCGTCCGCTCGTCTCTGTGGGACTCGACAGGAACCGTATCCCCATCGTACCGAAGCATGACGCTGCATGGTACAACCTGAGCGCAAAACCGGGCGGGGGCGAGAATATTGTACTCTGGGGGCATGTGCTGCGCTTCCGCGCTCAACCCAATATTCCGGCCCCCTTTGCTCGGCTTCAGGAGCTGCAGCCTGGCGATCGTATAACTATCTTTACCGCCGATGGCCGGTCCCACGTCTATGCCGTGCACGAGCAGATCTGGGCCAGACCTGAGCAGGTTGAATACATGTTGCCCCAGGGCCGTGAACTGATCACTATGGTTTCGTGCATCGGCGACAAGGTTATTGTTGGCAACGAACTTGAGATGAGCCACCGGCTCATCACGATTGCCCTCCCAGTTCGGTAGAGGGCGAGGCCCTCTCAGGATCCCAACCGTGGTGCTACCAGACGGCACCACCGGCGCAGCCCACATTGAAACATACGAGGGCATACCCATGATTGATCTTGCTACTTGGGAGCCACGCTTTGCCGCCTTTCTCGATACGAACAGTGCCCAGCAGGATGCAGCCCATGACCGTGAGCATATCAGGCGAGTGGTTACGAATGCACGTATGCTAGCGACGGTCGAGGGTGCCGACCTCGCCGTAGTGATACCGGCTGCATGGCTTCACGACTGCGTTGCCGTAGCCAAAGATTCACCACAGCGTTCACTCGCCTCGAGTATGGCTGCGACAGCAGCTAGCTCGTTCCTTGCCTGGTCGGGCTATCCGCCCTTCCACATCCCTGCCATTGCCCATGCCATCATCGCCCATAGCTTCTCTGCCCGAGTGACGCCCCTCACCCTTGAGGCACGCGTCGTACAGGATGCGGATCGCCTCGACGCCCTGGGCGCAGTGGGCCTCAGCCGCTGCCTCATGCTGGGTGGCCAACGAGGGAAGCCCCTCTACGTACCCGACGAGCCCTTTCCCCATCGACGCACACCCGACGACAGCGCCTCGGCAATCGATCACTTCTACACGAAACTCCTCGGTCTCGCCGCCACCATGACGACCCAGACTGGACGGCAGGAGGCCGAGCGTCGTACCCGCTTCCTGCACCAGTTCATCGACCAGTTAGCGAGTGAGTTGGGGCTTGCGCCATAGGTGACTTGAGGACGGCCAGGTCCTCCCCCGGATTCATCGTCTGCTCTGAGGAGCGAGTTCCCATGGGACAGCTACAAATTTTTTTGGCTGATGACCATACAATGGTACGTACGGGGCTGCGTGCATTGATCAACTCTGAGCCCGATATGCATGTGGTTGGTGAGGCGAGTGATGGGGGGGAGGCGTTAGCAGGCGTCATTGAGGCCCAACCCGATCTGGTGGTGATGGATATCGTGATGCCGCGGCTTGGTGGTCTGGAAGCCATTCCCCATCTACTGGCCCGTACGTCGCGTAGCCGCGTGCTTGTACTGAGCGTTCACGAAGAGGCTAGCTATCCACGCCAGGCGATTGAGGCCGGCGCGTCGGGGTACGTCCTGAAACGGTCAGCCGCCGCTGTCCTGATCGAGGCGATCCACGCCATCATGACGCACCAGCTCTACCTCGACCCTGCGCTGGGGAAGACGGTGATCACCGAGCTCATGCGCCACCATGGTTCACTCACACCATCCCTCCCCCCACTCCTGAGTGAGCGTGAAGCTGTTGTTCTGCGCTTGATCGCCCAGGGCTATAGCAACAAAGAGATCGCCTTTCAGCTCGATCTGAGTGTAAAGACGGTTGAAACCTATAAAGCCCGCGCCCTTGAGAAACTCGGCATAGGGAGTCGGGTCGAAATCGTACGCTACGCCCTCGACCATGGCTGGCTCAATGAACAGCAGTAGCAGTAGTTGTCTACGCCTGTGGAGGGC
>CAIWUD010000487.1 GCA_903915775.1 uncultured Chloroflexota bacterium
CTCTACCGTGTAGAGATCGGTCGCATCATAACCGTGGTGTGAGGGGCTTGCGAAGACCGGTGAGAGCCAGATCGCCGTAAAGCCAAGCTCCTGGATATAGTCAAGCTTCTCGATGACACCACGTAGCGTACCGCCATAAAAGCCATCGAGGCATGTCGGGTGGTGCCACACCCTACCCGTACCAGGGTTAAAGCGATCAATAAAGATATGGTAGACGACAGCCTCACGGGCCCAGGCTGGTGCTGGATCACTGGTCAGCCAGATGGCGAACTCCGTAGCACTCGCCTCATCGAGGGCGTCACCATCAGCGTAGGCCCAATCTCCTGAACCGGTGATGCGTGCCGCAAGTTTATAGCGCAGCAGCGTACCGCTGGGCTGAGCGGGAATTTGACCATGCCAACTCCGTACGTAGCCCCAGGCGAGGGGTTCCCAGGTAACCGATCCTGGCTCCAGATCGAAGGTACCATGCTCCACCTGCCCATCAGCCAACTCAGCCCACCACCAGCAGCGAACCGCAGCATAGGGTCGTGGGCCTCCCGTGCTCAGGTTCACGGCGATCGGTAGGCCGGGGCGTGGATCAACTGGGTCGAGCTGGTAGCGGTGGCGCACACCCATAGAGGCCGATCGCTGGTAGGCAACCCGCTCGACCTCGTCAGTCTGCGTGCCGAAGATGTTGTCTTGGTACATCTCATTATTCCTTGGTAGTGCCAACGACCAACCTGCCCTCGGTGATCAGACACGCCCGTGCCATCTGTTTGCACCCCACCAGTTGTGAGCACCACCAGAGCATCCTGTTGGAGCAGGTCGACGATGGCGTTCGGTAACTGTCCAGACTTCTCCCCGGCAGGACTAAGGTTGGGTTAGGCCCTCCTGTGGAGGGCAAATCCCCCCATACCGCCCGTACGCCGTTTACGCTTCCGCACCACCCCACATATAGTTGTATGTACAACTATATGTGGGGCATCCGCGGCTGTCAAGGTGGTGTGACCATATTTGAAATACCCTCCCTGTCATCCCATCCTTGTGATCCTCGTGCGCGAGCTATACCATACCCCCTACACGGCATAACGATAGGGCAGAGTGCGCATGCTTCACGATCCATTCACGATCACCTCACGCATGGTAGGGTATACTCGCATCAGATCTGCTGCGGTGAGAAGATGCCACCATTGAATATACTATTGAGCATTGGGGTGTTTCAGGCAACTAGTTCACTAAATTTTTCTGAGCTTTTCCTGCAGCTGTTGATGCAGCTTATTCAGCAGAGCGGTGAGCTGCTCGCGCTCGCCATCAGTGAGGCCGCTCAGGCGCTCCGCAAGCGAGCGCTCGTAGAGCTGACGGGCGAGATCCCGGCGCGTAAGCCCTTCGTGAGTCAATACAATCAGCTGTGAGCGCCGGTCACGAGGGTCGGAGACCCGACAGACGAGCCGTTGCGCAACGAGCCGATCCAGAAGCCGGGACAGGCTACTCTTCTCCAGTAGTAGCGGTCCTAGGAGATCGCTTGCCCGCCGCCCATGCTCAGGGTCAAGTAGTGAGAGTACGGTATACTGAGTGGGGGTAAGTCCAAAGCTGCCCAACACCTGGTGGTCGCCATCGTCAAGCAGCAGGTAGGTCATCACGAGGAGGCGGTGGAGCTCAAGAGCGACCATTGCATTGCTCTCTCAACCGCGGGTAGCGGTAATAAACGGGGGAAGGAGTACTCCCATGCTTCGTAAGACGCTAGCCATCATCGCCACGACTTTGCTGCTAATTATCGGTGGCTGCGAGCTTGGTGGCACGACCAACCAACTCCGCGAGCAGGATAGTGGACGTTCAGTAGAGGTGCAAGTAGGCGAAAAGCTCGAGATCATCCTTGAAGGCAACCCTACAACCGGCTATATCTGGGAGCAGACGACGGGTGATGGGGCCATCATGAAGCTTGATGGTGACCCATTGTACAGCTCCGAGAGCAACTTAATCGGCGCAGGTGGGACCTACCTATTCCGTTTCAGTGCCGTTGCACCGGGTGAGACCAACCTCACGTTGATCTACCATCGCTCGTTTGAGGCAGGTTCACCACCGCTCAAAACCTTCACCGTGTTGGTTACGGTACGCTGAGTGGTGAGCAGAGGAGTCTGATCAATGGCTGAGCCAATGGAGAATCGCTTCGCCGAGCTCCAGCGCCGCTACCAGGAGCGCAACTTACCGTGGGATCTTCCCCTGCCGCCACCAGAGATCATCGCCCTGACGGCAACAGTGCCACCTGGGCGGGCGCTCGACCTGGGCTGCGGTGTGGGCCGCACATGCATCTACTTGGCCGCAGCGGGCTGGAGGGTAGATGGGGTAGATTTTGTACCTGAGGCGATCGCCCTGGCGGAGGAGCGTGTTGCCCAGGCAAGGGTAGCTCATCAAGTACGGCTCTTCCAGGCTTCGGTAACTGCGATGCCCTTCCTCAGAGAGCCGTACGATCTGGCGATCGACATTGGTTGCATGCACGCACTGGTGGGCGAAGATCGCCGTGCCTACGCTCATGAGGTTGCGCGACTGGTGCGCCCTGGCGGGCGCTATATCCTCTTCGCCCACCTGCGCGACCAGGAGACGGCTGATATCCCGGTGAGTATTCCGCGCACGCTGTTACTGAACCTGTTCACGGAATATTTCACGCTCGATGAGGTGGTAGAGGGTGAAACAACGGTAGCTGAGCGCCACTGGGCCTCGGCCTGGCTCTACTTGCGTCGGAATGAGCACTGAGGCCTTCATCCGCCACCCCTCCCGTAAGGATGTGAACCATGCCTTACACTCGTTTGTCTGCTCACCCCTCAGCTCTGCTCCGCTACTCACGGCGCCTCCTCACCAGCGGTGTACTCCTCGTGTTGGTGCTCGGTAGCTACTTCTGGTTTACGACGCCGCTACCCGATCTCGCCCATCTGCGTGAACGTGCTGCCCTGGGGGATACCCGCATCCTCGACCGCACGGGGCGGCTCCTCTACGCCGTACCAGATCCGCTCAGTGGGCGCCAGCAGCCTGTTGCGTTGACCCAGATTGCTCCTGCCCTGCGTCAAGCTACCATCGCCGTTGAGGATGCCAGTTTCCACCAGAATGTTGGCCTCGATCTACGGGGCATCGTACGTGCCGCCTGGAGCAACTTGCGCAGCGGTAGGATCGTGGCCGGTGGCTCTACGCTCACGCAACAGCTTGCGCGTAACTTCCTACTCGACCCGGACTTAGCCCGCCAGCGCAGCCTGGAGCGTAAACTGCGCGAGGCCATACTCGCCCTGAAGCTCACGGCTAGCCTGCCCAAAGATGAGATCCTGACCCTCTACCTGAACCAGACCTACTATGGTGGGCTAAACTATGGGGTGGAGGCGGCAGCACGCCACTACTTTGGTAAACCTGCTGCCGACCTCGACCTTGCCGAAGCGGCACTGCTCGCTGGTCTGCCCCAGGCACCATCAGCCTACGACCCTCTGCTCCACCCTGAGGCTGCACGCACTCGTCAGCTCCAGGTGTTGCAAGCGATGGTACATGCCGGGATGATCGACGCTGAGCAGGCCACACGAGCCGCCGATGAGCCACTCCAACTGGCCGGGGCGGCCCCCACGATGCTGGCCCCACACGCCGTGACCTATCTGCTCGCTGAGCTTAGCGCC
>CAIWUD010000488.1 GCA_903915775.1 uncultured Chloroflexota bacterium
CCTGCGTGACGCGCAGGGACGCATCTTCAGCCCCGCCCGCGACGGACTCAGCGTTGCGAACTGGGCCGATCCCACACCGGAAGCACGGCTCCCCAATTCGAGTATCTACTACCTCTTTGGCCCAGAGGTCTGTGCCCAGGAGAATGCGGAGTCGGCAACGAGTTGTGTCCCAACCGCAACAGGGTTGCGCCAAGCCCTCCGCCTCCAACAGGCTATCGGTCGTGGACGTGCCTTTGGGATGGTGGCCCTGAGCCTTAAGTTGTTCCGTGGCGATCCCCTGGCCGATGGAAGCCTATCGGTGAGTGATCTGCAGCCGGGTGCAACGTCGAGCTCGGTTCTAGAACGAACATCTACCATCGAGCAGCTGATCGATCTCTACCAAGCGACACGGATTACGCTTGACCGTGAGAACGGCGAGGCACAGGCGAGTGATGGAACTGCCGCCGATCTGGTGCGTCTGCTCCTGGACGGTGGGTTGAGCGGATCGGACGGTACTGCTGCTTACACCCTCCAGATTCGTCACGCAGATGGTCACAGCACCACCCTACTGCCCTATGCCCTTGAGCAGTATGTGGGGAGCAACTACGGACTCTACGTCTATGACCCCAACGCACCAGGTGATAGTTCGCGCCTGATCAGCTTGGATAGTAGTACGAACCGTTGGAGCTACAGCGCTGGTGGTTCGCCAGCCGTGGTGTACAGTGGTGATAGCCTGAGTCGTAACCTGGTCCTGCGCCACCTGAGTGTGGATGGCGATCTCCCGCGCTCCTGTAGCTTCTGTTCATCAGCGCTCGATCCGACCCAGCCCAGCCTGCCACTCACCATGATGCTGAACGGATCGGGCCGCATGGTGGTGACGGGTAGTTCAGGGGGCGCTGTAGCCGTCGATAGTGTCGGAGGTACCTATAGCAATACGCTCGCTGGCGCCTGGATCGACGAACCTGGTACGGGCCCAGGATCGGGGCTGGCTCCGCTCGTTCGCGTACCTGCAGGGTCGAGCTACCAGGTGATGGTGCAGGGTATCAGCACGATCAGTTCTACCGTCGAGCTCACCATCAGCGCACCAGGCATGTCGGCAGAGGTGACTGAACTGCTGCTCACTGGCCCCACTGATGCGATTACGCTCACGATTGATCATCGTACGCGCAAGATCGCGCTCTTCTCCGAGTATACGACCTTCAGTCGGGTGACTACTACTAGTTCACATGAGACAGAGAATGGGAATAGCTACAGTATCACCTCGACCGCCTTTGAGCTCACCCCAAGTAGCATCATCGACGTTGGCTTTGATGCTACTACTGAGCAGCTACAGGTGAGTAGCCGTAACCGAACGGCTGCTAGCAGTAACTCGACTCCAGGGGTGTTGAGTACCGCCGCCGAGGGTTTACGTTATAATCTTGCCCTGACCCGTGTAGCACCAGGTGGTCTTACTCAGAGCCAACAGCGTGAGAATATCACGCTAGATAGTGGCACTGCATCACTCCTCGATCTGGGTGAGTGGGATGGTGAAGAGTGGCCACCTACGACCATAGTTCCCTATCAGACCATCTGGATACCTGTTATTGCACGGTAACGCCAACCGAATCGGGTGAGGATGAGGGGAGTGGCTCCGCGAAGATCTCCGGCTACTGCAAAGGGTTGAGGGGATGACCTCGCACACATCAAGATGAGGATCGCAGTACCATGGACTTTCAAGCACTTTTCGATGAGCAGATCGTATCACAAGTTCTCGTCAATGGTCTGATCGCACTCGCGATCGCGATCACTGGCTACTTTGTCTCCGTCATCGTGTCGCGTATGGTCGTTACGTTCGCCAGTCGCTTCTTCGATCCGGGGGTTGCTGGCTTCTTTGGCGCTCTGTCACGCGTTGCGGTCATGGTGTACGCCCTGAGTCTGATCTTTAATCAGATCGGGGTGGCAGGCGTCATCGTGGTGCTGGTAACCGCATTGACTGGCGCTTTTGCCCTGGGTTCCGAGCGGATCGCCAGTGACCTGGTGGCTGGGTTTAACCTCTTGTTACTGCGCTTCTACCGTGTGGGTGATATCGTCACGATTAGTGATCACCATGGGAAGATTGCTGCGATCTCACTCACCCATACCTCACTAGATACCAAAACCCGTGACCGGATCATCATTCCCAACTCCGAGATCTTTAGCCAGGTGATCGTGAACCATACGGCGACACAGGGTGTGCAGCTACGAGCTGAGATTCGCATCCTCGGCGCTCACGATCGGGGGGTGATGGTCGATCGTATTCTCGCAGCAGCCCAGAGTTTTGAACCACAGCTGCGTGGTCCTGGTGAGAAAGCAAAAGTCCTCCTCCAGGAGGTCTACCATGCCGAAGGTGAAATGGAGAGTGTCTACGTCGCAACGATCTTTGCACCCAATACGCTCTACGGCCAGGATTATGAACTGCTGCTGCATATTCGACATACCATGGATCAGCAAGATGCGGAGCAGGAGGCGGCAGAAGGTCAAGCGTCTGCCGATGATCAGGAGTAGAGCGCTTGATAGGGGTGAAGGGCTCGGCCCTCCACAGAAGACCTGACCTGGTCTTGGCCGCGCCAGAAATGCAAGCTGGCGCAGCCAAAACTGCGCCAGCCCTCATTTAGGACAGAGCAGATGCTACCACGCAACCCGCGCACCGCCCCGCGATCGCGCAAACAACCTGAGAGAAGATCTGCTCGGCGCAACATCCGCATGTTGATGTCAAGCGCAATTACCGTGGTAGGTATCTCTACCGGAGGCTTTGGTGCGGCCCCAGAGTGGGAGGTCTCGCAGATCATGCGCCAGAGTGTATCCAGTATCGCTGGGGCGATGCAGATTGACATGGCGCCCGTCAATGGCTTCCTGGATCAGAGTGGTCTCCCCGCTCTCCCCTCACCGCAGCCACTCAGCGAGACCTTTCTGAGCCCCCCACCCGTCAATAGCGAGCAACTCGTAGCACAACTCGCTACGGTCATTGAGGCCGCAGTCGCACCCAGTGGTACAGGTACGACCGAAAGTTCAACCGCGATCGATGCTGACGAGCCGCCAGCAGCCACCGAGCCGCCAGCAGCCACCGAGCCGCCAGCAGCCACCGAGCCGCCAGCAGCCACCGAGCCGCCAGCAGCCACCGGCACCGTCGCAGCCACCGGCACCGTCGCAGCCACCGGCACCGTCGCAGCCACCGGCACCGTCGCAGCCACCGGCACCGTCGCAGCCACCGGCACCGTCGCAGCCACCGGCAC
>CAIWUD010000489.1 GCA_903915775.1 uncultured Chloroflexota bacterium
CCAGAGTGGGAGCAGATCAAACCGCAGATTAGTGCCCCGGCTGTAGCTTCAACGATGTTGCGACGCTACGGCCCTTCACCCGCAGATACGACGATGGATCTGCATACACTCTACCTGCTAATGAGTCGGGCAACGCTCGAGCGGCTCTTCAGTGAGGAGTGAGCATCAACAGCGGGGCAGGGTGGAGGGCACCGCCCATGTCCGCCGGGCTCATGGGCGAGCATCGTGCATATTCGCCAGAAGTTCGGCGATGTGGCAGGCCCTGACCGAGCTCTGCGTACGTGAGAGGCCACCGGCAATCTGGGTCATACACGAGGCGTCACCGGTCACCAGCAGATCGGCCTCGGTAGCGGCGATCCCAGCCAGTTTACGCTCCAGCATCGCCTCAGAGATTGCGTGCTGCTTGACGGCGAAGAGCCCCCCAAAACCACAGCACTCGGTGCAGCCTGGAAGTGGGAGCGACTCAGCCCCGGCAACATGCTCAAGGAGGGTTCGGGCTTGGCGGCTTACGCCCAGGAAGCGCAGCCCGTGGCAGGCATCGTGGTAGGTAATACGACCGGGGTAGCGGGCGCCAACATCAGTTACCCCCAACACATCGACGAGATATTCAGTCAGTTCGTAGGTACGTCCGATGAGATCGGCGGCGCGATCGGCGTAGGGGCTATGGGCAAACAGTTCATGGTAGAGATGGCGGATCATTGCCGCACACGAGCCTGAGGGTAGGATCACATCACCTCGCCCGTGCAGCAGTTCGATGGTTCGTGCAGCGACGGCATAACTCTCATCACGAAAGCCCGCGTTGAACGCCATCTGGCCACAGCAGGTCAATCCGCGGGGAACGTCGACTGCTACGCCCTGATCCTCAAGTAGCCGCACCGTTGCCTGGCCAATAGAGGGGTAGACCTGGTCTACGATGCAGGTAACGAAGAGGGTCGCACGCCGTTTCGTGACGGGATAGCTCACGGCAAAACTCCTTGCTGATCCTCAACCATAGCGGGGATCCGATCCGAGCCCTATTATAGCCGACCCAGCCACAGGTTGCGGCACCATCGCTGCTCTGGCATGCTGCAGACGAGCTTGAGCGGCATACGGGAGGCGTGGAGGGCGAGGCCCTCTACAAAACCAGCTTCAGCAGTGCCAGAGGGCCACGCTAACGCAGCCAAGTTTGAACCAGACCCAAACCTAGTGACAAACCTTGCTGAAAAGCCGAGCACGCCCATGCTTGTCCCCGCCATTCTACGCTCACTGCGCCGCTGTCGTGAACAGGGGCTCGATCCTGAGCTCACTCCTCCGCCAGCGCCCGCGATCGACGCCGCGCAGCAGCAGCTCCTGGCCCAGGCGCGATCCTCGATGGAGGATCTCTACCAGATGATCGAGCAGCCTGGTTTTGCCGTCCTGCTCGCTGATCCAGCAGCTGTGGTACTGGAGCTTGAGGGCGATCGCGAGCTTGTTGAGCTTGCCCACAGCTCGGGGTTACTGCCACCGATCCATCTCGATGAACGGCGTGCCGGCACCAATGCCGTTGATCTCGCACTGCGCGAGGCTCAGGCGTTGCAGACGGTGGGTATTGAGCACTACAGCCTGAGTCTGCGCAAGCTAGCGATCGCTGCAGCTCCCCTCTTCTGCACAGCAGGCAAATCCATGGGAGCCCTTGCCATCGTCACCCGTGCCCATACGGCCCACCCCCACACCCTGGGGATGGTGATTGCGGCGGCCCAGTCGCTCCACAACCAACTGCGTGCCGAGCAGTTGTTGGCTGAGGCGAACGATCAACTGGCCGAGCTCTACGCGGCGCTCGAGGCTATGAGTGACGGACTGATCTTTGTGGGACCCACCGACGAGGTACGCCGGATCAACAGCCGGGCTGCCATCCTCCTCGGGGTGAGTGCGCGGAGCGTTGCTGGGCATGCCTTAGCCACGCTCAATCCACCGCCGCTGGTTGGTCAGATCCTTGCGCAACGTCAGGAACTCGCCGAGCAGGAGTTGGTCTGGGAGGGGCGTAAGGGTGCCGTTGGCATCATCTGTGCCGTACGCCCAGTCTGGGATCGCGGGCGGCGCTACCTCGGCGCCCTAGTCACCCTCCGCCCTGTGCAGAGCATTCACCAACTGGTACGGCGGGTCGTTGGTGCCGAGGCCCGCTTCACCTTTCATGACATCATCGGGCAGAGTCCGGCGATGTCGACCGCACTCAGGCAGGCCCGTCTGGCGGCCCACGCCACGGGGAGCGTCCTGATCCGTGGCGAGCCGGGGGTAGGAAAGGAGATCGTTGCCCAGGCCATTCATCGTGCGAGCAGCCGAGCGGAGGGACCATTTATCGGGCTAAACTGTGCTGTGCTACCACGCCCCCTACTTGCCGGCGAGCTCTTTGGCGTCGAAGGCGACCCACTGCGCCCAGGTCAGTCGGGCCGCCCGGGAAAGTTGGAGCTCGCCTATGGAGGGGTACTCTTCCTCGAAGAGGTGACCGCGCTCCCCCTTGAGCTACAGACGGCCCTCTTACGCACGATCGAGATGCGGCGCGTCATGCGCAGCGACAGTACGCGCCCACTACCGATCGATCTACGAGTCATCGCCACCGCTGGTGCCGATCTTGAGCGGCAGACCCACGAAGGGCGCTTCCGTGCCGATCTCCTCGCCCGCCTGAGCAGTCTCGTAGTCGAGCTCCCACCGCTACGTGAACGGGGAGACGATCTGCTGCTCCTCGTGAACCACATGTTACAGCTCCTCAGCGAGCGTTTCGGGCGTCAGTTAGCCCTGGCCCCCTCTGCGCTACACGCGCTACGGGCCTACTCCTGGCCGGGGAACGTCCGCGAACTGGAACTAACCCTGGAGCGTGCCCTCGCCGGTAGCGAGAAGAGTGTCATCGAGCTTGAGGATCTCCCAGCTATGATTGCCCGTGGCGCCAGGCCACTTGCCCTGACACCACTTACGAGCCTCGATGAACAGAGTCGGCTCAGTGAGCGTGAAGCCATTCTCCGCGCTGGTCAACGTGCCGCTGGTCACCTCGGACGTACGGCCGCCCTCCTCGGCATTAGCCGTGCTACCCTCTGGCGCAAAATGGTGCGCTGCAACATCTCCAAAGAACAGCTCTGGACAAAGCCTTGAGCCAGATGTTGTTTCAGAAATGAAACAACAATCTTCGCATACGGCGTGCAAAAGCTCTTGACGCCCATGGTTGAGGTCTGTTATTATCTTGACATACCCAAAGATTACAGAGCGTACACAAGTTGATTAGGCATTGTGCGGCGTCGCAGACTGTCGGTACGGTCGTGCTGTAGAGTGGGTAGTTCTAGGTTCACACAGACGGATCCAGCTGTTCACACGCTGCTCAACGGCGAGAAGAATGCTCCCCAAACACTGGTAAAGGCTGTTAGGTCGCAACAATTCACATACTACACTACCTAATAATCATGGGAAGCGGAATTATTTCGCTTGCTGTGCTGTGCGTTACTATCCTGAGGTAGCTGGCGCGCACGTTGGTTCGGTCGGATCAATGGCTTGTGGCGTAGGGTGCGTTTCAGGTCGGCGCAACCAACGTGTGGGGGGGGTGTGAGGGGTGAAGCCCTCCGCGAAAACACCAACCCGATCTTGGTACTGCCGGACGGTCAGACTGGCGCAGCCGACATTGAAACACCCCTACACGGTCAAGGATGACTCGTTTGGACCCTGGATCCGCTGTGGTGTGTCTGTTTGCAGGAGGAGAGACCAATGCCCGCTTCATTCCTCGGTGAACTGCTTGGAACGATGGTGCTGATTCTGCTCGGTAACGGTGTCGTTGCCAACGTGCTGCTGACCCAGTCGAAGGGTAATGGCGGCGGCTGGATCGTGATTACGGCTGGTTGGGCCTTCGCGGTGATGGCGGGTATCTTCGTATCCGCGGCTGCTGGTAGCCCCGGTGCCGACCTCAACCCGGCCGTGACGGTTGCAGTGATGGTGCGCGGTGGCTACGATGTCACGACGGGCATCATGCACATCGTTGCCCAGTTCATCGGTGCGATCATCGGCGCTACCCTGGTTTGGCTCACCTACTTGCCCCACTGGGAGGCAACCAAGGATGCTGGGCTGAAGCTAGCCTGTTTCAGCACCGGCCCTGCGATCCGCAACACGACCACCAACCTCATCTCCGAGGTCGTTGGTACCTTCGTCCTGGTCTTCGTCATCTTCTCGATCTTCAGCGCCGGTGGTGCCACTGCTGGTAGCCCAGCTTCTGGCGTCGGCCCCTACCTGGTCGCCGCGCTGGTCTGGGGTATCGGCCTCTCCCTCGGTGGCCCGACCGGTTACGCGATCAACCCGGCCCGTGACCTTGGCCCCCGCATCGCCCACATGCTCCTGCCCATTGCTGGCAAGGGTGACAACGACTGGGGCTACTCCTGGATCCCGGTGGTTGGCCCCCTGGTCGGTGGCATCCTCGCCGCCCTGGTTGCTACCGCCATCGGAATTTAAAGCAACGTCTTCGGTGAGGGTTGAACCCTCCTGATCAACACTGGGAGGGTCTGGGTTAATCAGGCCCTCTCGGCATGTTCGG
The DNA here is from genome assembly GCA_903915775.1 of uncultured Chloroflexota bacterium. GTDB lineage: Bacteria > Chloroflexota > Chloroflexia > Chloroflexales > Chloroflexaceae > Viridilinea. Next base: position 4,523 of record CAIWUD010000489.1, read on the forward strand.
GCGCAGTAGCATAGGGGGGAGATTGTCCCGCGTGGGTGGTGAAACCCTCCCCAGACGATCCCAACCTAGCTCTGGTACCATTGGGAGGTCTTGGACAAACTGCTCCTGCCGCTGGGAGCGGCAAGGGACTGCGGATATCACCGTTCAGTAGTACTCATACAACGGAGGTTTCCTGGTGAAAAAACTGATCAACGCCCCTGAGAACGTGGTCAAAGAGGCCCTTGCGGGTATGGCCGCCGCTCACCCCGACCTGCTCACCGTTCACTACGATCCCGATATCATCGTACGCGCTGGCGCGCCCAAGGCGAAGGTCGGCATCATCTCCGGTGGTGGCTCGGGTCACGAGCCGATGCATGGCGGCTTTGTCGGTTACGGCATGCTCGATGCCGCCTGCCCCGGTGCGGTCTTTACCTCGCCCGTACCCGACCAGATGCTCGCTGCGACCCAGGCGGTCAATGGCGGCAAGGGTGTGCTGCACATCGTCAAGAACTACACCGGCGACGTGATGAACTTCGAGATGGCTGCCGATCTCGCTGCTGCTGAGGGCATCGAGGTTGCGAGCGTGGTGACCAACGACGATGTAGCGGTGGAGAACAGCACCTGGACGGCTGGTCGCCGTGGGGTGGGGGTGACGGTTTTGCTCGAGAAGATCGTTGGTGCCGCCGCCGAGGCTGGCGCGGACCTCGCGAGCTGCAAAGCCCTGGCCGAGAAGGTTAACAACCAGGGGCGCAGCATGGGCATGGCCCTCACCGCCTGCACCGTGCCCCACGCCGGGAAGCCTGGCTTCGATCTCCCCGATGATGAGATGGAGGTTGGCGTCGGCATCCACGGCGAGCCGGGCCGCCGCCGCGTGAAGGTTGCTGCCGCGAGCGAGATTGCCGAGATGCTGGCTGGCCCCATCCTGGAGGATCTACCCTTCAAGCGGGGCGACCATGTGCTCGCCTTCGTCAACGGCATGGGTGGTACGCCGTTGATCGAGCTCTACCTGATGTACAACGAGCTCAACAAGATTCTCACCGGGAATGGCATCAGCATCAGCCGCCAGCTGATCGGCAGCTACATCACCTCCCTCGAGATGGCTGGCTGCTCCTTCACCCTCGTAAAGATGGACGATGAGCTGACGAAACTCTGGGACGCTCCGGTACACACGCCGGCCCTGCGCTGGGGGATGTAGGCCCTTCTTCAACAACGCAACAAGCTTGCTTGGGAGGGCTCGGCTCTCCCAAGTTGGCCCGTGTTCACCAGGGATACGAGGTTTTGTCATGCAGATCACAGCCGAGCATGTCATCAAGTTCATTGAGCTCGTCGCCGCCCGCATCAAAGAGCAGCGAGACTACCTCACCAGGCTCGACTCGGCGATCGGTGATGCTGACCATGGGGTCAATCTCGATCGCGGCTTTACGGCGGTGCTCACCAAGCTATCCAGCGTGGCTGACAAGGATGTCGGTGCTATCTTGAAGACCGTCGGTACCACGCTGGTTTCAACCGTGGGTGGAGCGAGTGGTCCCCTCTACGGTACGGCCTTCTTGCGGGCCGGCATGGCCACGGCGAACCGTTTCGAGCTCAGTGGCGACGAGTTACTAGCCGCCCTTGAGGCTGCCCTTGAGGGCATCCAGACGCGTGGCAAGTCGACACGTGGTGAGAAGACGATGATTGATGCTATCGGCCCGGGCGTTGATGCCCTCAGGGCCGCACTGGCCGCTGGCGATGATCTGCTCACGGCACTGCAGAAGGGCGTTGCTGCCTGTGAGGAGGGGATGAAGGCCACGGTTCCCATGCTCGCAACCAAGGGCCGCGCCTCCTACCTCGGCGAGCGCTCGATCGGCCATCAGGATCCTGGGGCGACGTCAGCCTACCTCATGGCGAGCGCGCTCCTAGAGGTGGCCCAGGGCGCCTGATGCTGTTTGGTCTGGTGCAGGGGAGAACGCTCCCCTACACGGGTGGAAATCGATCAACCCTACGAACACCTAGTAGTTTGCTCTCTCTGGTATAGACAAAGGAGTCGCACTCTATGGCTAAGTATGTCGCCGCTATTGACCAGGGCACCACGAGCACCCGCTGTATGATCTTCGACCACTCTGGCAGCATTATCTGCTTCGACCAGCGTGAGCACGAGCAGATCTACCCGAAGCCGGGTTGGGTCGAGCACAGCCCCGACGAGATCTGGGAGCGCACCCAGGGTGTTGTGCGTGGGGCACTGAGCAAGGGTGGCATTGACGTTGCCGACATCGCTGCAGTTGGGATTACCAACCAGCGTGAGACGGCGGTCGTCTGGAATCGCAAGACTGGCCGCCCCGTCTACAATGCGATTGTCTGGCAGGATACCCGTACCGACCAGATCTGCAACGAACTTGCCAAGGATGGCGGTCAGGATCGCTTCCGTGCCAAGGTCGGTCTGCCCCTGGCTACCTACTTCTCCGGCCCCAAGATTCGCTGGATCCTGGACAATGTCGAGGGTGCCCGTGCAGCCGCAGAGGCCGGTGACCTGGCCTTCGGTAACATCGATACCTGGGTAACCTGGAACCTGACCGGCGGCGTCGATGGTGGGGTTCACGTGACCGATGTGACCAACGCCTCGCGCACCATGCTCATGAACCTCGAGACCCTCGACTGGGACGCCGAGATCCTCGACATCATGGGCATCCCACAGAGCATGCTCCCGGCGATCAAGGCGAGCAGTACGGTCTACGGGACGGCCCGTGGTGACCTGGCCGGAATTCCAGTCTCCGGCATCCTCGGCGACCAGCAGGCGGCCATGGTCGGTCAGACCTGCTACAGCCCCGGCGAGGCCAAGAACACCTACGGAACCGGCTGCTTCATGCTCTTGAACACCGGTACCGAGATCGTGCAGTCGAACAATGGTCTGCTCACGACCCTCTGCTACAAGTTCGGTGATGAGCCCGCCGTCTACGCCCTCGAGGGCTCGATTGCGATCACCGGAGCTCTGGTACAATGGCTCCGTGACAACCTGGGCATGTTCACGACCTCCGCAGAGGTTGAGGCCCTTGCCAAGCTGGTCGACGATAATGGTGGCATCTACTTCGTGCCCGCCTTCTCCGGTCTCTTCGCGCCCTACTGGCGCTCCGATGCCCGTGGCGTGATCGTCGGCCTCACCCGTTACGTCAACAAGGGACACCTGGCTCGTGCGGTGCTTGAGGCAACGGCCTACCAGACCCGTGAGGTGCTCGACGCCATGAATGCCGACTCGGGCGTCGCGCTCACGGCCCTCAAGGTGGACGGTGGCATGGTCTACAACAACACCTTGATGCAGTTCCAGTCGGACATCCTGGGTGTTCCGGTCATCCGGCCCAAGGTTGCCGAGACAACCGCCCTTGGCGCAGCGTATGCCGCAGGCCTGGCGGTGGGCTTCTGGAAGAACACGGACGAGATGCGGGCCAACTGGCAGGTTGATCACACCTGGGAGCCGGCCATGGATGCCGCTCACCGTGAGCAGATCTACAAGGGTTGGAAGAAGGCTGTGACGCGCACCTTCGATTGGGTCGAGTAGCACTGGTCTTCGGTTGGTGAGCGCACTTGCTCTGCTCGCCAACGCTGCTCAGGGAAGGCGCTGGGAGGGCTTGGCCCTCCCAGTAGGCTGTTCCGTTCCGGTGTAAGGACGTGGTTCAAGCGCGCTTGACACTCTTCCGGGAGGTGTGGAGGGCTGGTGCCGCCAGCGTGTCGAGTCGGCGCAGTCGAAATTGAACCATGCCTAAGGCATTCACAGGGGACGAGAACAACTCAGGGAAGAGCATGGCCAACGTTCGAATCAGCTTCGTCACCGAGAATGATAAAGCTCAGTGGCGCGTCCTCTTTGACGGCTACGCTGACTTCTATAGCGTGCCGATGGATGACGCCACCGCAGAGAGAGTCTGGGCTTGGCTACTTGATCCGGGCCATGTCTTAGAAGGCTTAGTCGCCCGTGATGAGGGCGGAGCGATCGTTGGCCTCGCGCATGTCCGTGCGTGTCCCCGCCCTCTCGGCGGCTGCGATATCGGGTTCCTAGATGATCTGTACGTCTTGCCAGAGGCTCGTGGCAGCGGCGCGGCAGATGCTCTGTTCGAAGCTTTACGTGCCCTAGCTGCCGAGCGAGGTTGGCCGGCGCTGCGCTGGATTACCCAGCACTTCAATGAGCGCGGACGTGCCTTCTATGACCGCTACACCTCCGGCCCGAGCGACTTCATCGTGTACCAGTGGAAGCAGGGTTAGCCCTGTCCACTCAACTACACCTCACTCGGGCTATATGCGGCTGTGCCGCATGGAAACGAAACCTATGCGAACCATCGAGACAGATGTGCTCGTCGTCGGTGGCGGCGCCACCGGAACTGGCTGTGCCCGCGATCTGGCGATGCGGGGCATCCGCACTGTTCTGATTGAAAAAG
>CAIWUD010000490.1 GCA_903915775.1 uncultured Chloroflexota bacterium
CACGGGGGGCTGCCCGTACGGAGGGCGGCAGGGCAGCCACGGGGGGCTGCCCGTACGGAGGGCGGCAGGGCAGCCACGGGGGGCTGCCCGTACGGAGGGTCGAGGAACCACCCCTCAGTCGCCCATGCCGTCAGCACTGGCCTGGATCACGCGCCGGTGCATATCCTCCTCCTTAACCCGCACCACATTCCAGGCCAAGCCCACGCGCTCGAGGGCACGGATCAGGTAGGCCGAGAGGTCGATCTGCCACCAGCGCAGACCGTGGAACGCTGAGCGAGGGAAGGCGTGGTGGTTGTTATGCCAGCCCTCGCCGAAAGCGAGGAGGCCGACGATGAAGTTGTTGCGGCTAGCGTCACGGGTCTGGTAGTCGCGGCGACCAAAGGTGTGGCAGATCGAGTTGACGCTCCAGGTCACATGGTGGGTCAGGAAGATACGGACCAGCCCACCCCAGAGGAGTCCACTCCACCCGGCGATCACCGTCGGAATGATCAGGCCCAGGGCCACCCAGATCAGCCAACGGTTCGCAACCCAGACTACGTCACGATCCTTCTTAAGCCAGGTACCGTAGACAGCGATATTGTTTCGATGGGCAAAGATCCAGCCCATGTGCGCATGCCAGAGCCCTTCTAGGGGGCTATGGGGGTCGTCTTCACCATCGGAGTGGGCATGGTGCTGAATATGTGTTGACGCCCAGATGATCGGATTGCCCTCAAGCGCCATACAACCGGCGATGAGGAACAGGCGCTTCAACCATGGTTTCGTCTCGAAGCTCTTGTGGGTCAGGAGACGATGGAAGCCAACGGTGATGCCCAGACCTGAGATTAGGTAGAGAGCGATCATCAGGGCAACATCGAGCCAGGTGACCCAGCGATTCCAGAGCATGACCATGGCGTAGATGGTGCCGATAAAGGGCACAATGACAATAAACGCTACTGCTAGCTTCTCAGCCATTGATTTTTCAAGTTCTGGTTCTACCTGAGTGTTGGGAACTACACGTGCCATAGGGGTGGCTCCTTAAGAGATCTTCGGCTGCACCGGTGTGGCCGTCTGGCGGCACCAGGGCTGGGTTGGTTTTTTGTGGAGGGCGCAGCCCTCTACACCTCCCGTACAAGTCTTAACTATAGGTTTTGGAGCGGCCACCCTGCTAGTGTAGCCAGTCTAGTCGACCGTCATGTTCATGATCGACTAGGCCCATCCTTGGGAGATGGCGCCACACGTGCCGTCAGTCACCCCACCCATGCTCAGGAGGTTCTGAACCGTGACTTGCGAGGGATGACGCTGGTCACCTCAACCCAGCCCATGTTGGCGCGCCCAGAGGGCAGCCTGGGTACGATCACGCACATCGAGCTTACTGAGGATACTGCTGATATGGTTCTTCACGGTACCCACACTCAGCGCCAGAATCGTGCTGATCTCCTGATTTGAACTTCCCCGGGCAAGCATGGTGAGAATGGTTCGTTCACGTTCGGTCAGCAGAGCCAGGCGCACGGGGTCGGGGGTAGAGACAGGGGGAGCGGCAGAGACGATCCGCCCGAGATGCGGGAGGAGTTGAGCGGTAATCTCCGGGTTGAGCAGGGCCCCTCCAGCTGCTACGGTACGCACGGCATCGGCTAGGGTCTTGTGATCCATATCTTTCAGCAGGTAGCCACGTGCACCAGCGGCGAGGCCCTGTAGGACATGCGCATCATCACGAAAGGTCGTCAGGATAATCACTGCCGGGCGCGGTCCCTGGGCAGCGAGCCGCCGGGTTGCCTCAACACCATCGAGAAGGGGCATCATGAGATCCATCAAGACCACATCGGGATCGAGGGCAGCCACCTGTGCGATCGCCTCGAGACCATTAGCCGCCTGACCTACCACCTCGATATCAGGTTTACGCCCAAGGAGTGTCACGATTCCGGTACGAATCAGCGCTTGATCATCAACGACCAGCACACGTATCTTCATGCTTCTCCTCTGCCACAGGGTTTACCGTTCACGCTTTCCCTGGTGGGGCCAAGGCTAGGTCAGGTTTTTTGTGGAGGACTTAGTCCTCCACACCTCCCGCACGCTCGTCAAGCTGATGCGAACAGGTGTCAACAGGGAGCACCACGCGCAGGCGCCAGCCCTGCTCAGCCGTCGGACCAGCTTCCAGCGTACCGCCCAGAGCTTCAGCACGCTCGCGCAGCCCCAACAGACCAAAGCCTCCCGACTGTCCACTAGGGTGCGTGAGCGGCGCATCAGCCGTTGAGTCGTTGGTGACGGTGACCGTTACATAGCCACAGATGAGGATAACATGCACCGTCACCAGCCGTGGGCACGCATGACGGTAGACGTTAGTCAACCCCTCCTGCACTGTACGGTAGACGACCATAGCCAGGGAGGTAGTCAAACTCTCCAGATCACCATCGAGAACTAGACGTGTCTGTACGCCCAAGGGGGTAACAAGCGAGTGGAGACGATCGACCAACTGCTCTTCGCCAAGGGGTAATTCGGCATCAATCACGGACAGCAGCCCACGCCACGCCCCGTGGAGTTGCTCACGACTATGCTCCAGCTGCTCCAGGGCCGCACCAACATCTTCGGCAGCCAACTCCTCGGCAAGCTGGAGCTGGAGTGAGATGAGCATCAGGCGTGAACCGAGATCATCGTGTACCTCGCGAGCCAGACGTGTACGCTCAGTTGCCACTGCCAGCGTCTTCATCTCACTGGTCTGCTCTTCAATCTCTCTACTGAGCAGGGCTAGGCGCAACTCAGCCTGTTTCCGTCGGTCGAGTTGACGCCGTGCCAGGAGCAGCGGACTGCCTACCACCGTAGCTGCAACTAACCCTAACAGTAGCGATTCCAGGCTCAGCGCCTCGGGGCTTTTCCAGGACATGAGTGCAATGGTGAGCGTCGAGAGGAGAACGAGGTAGACGATAGCCTGACGTAATGGTAGGCGCATCAGCGTCTGCCAGAGCACCAGGAGCAGCCCCAGAAGCAGCGCCAGGGTCTGGGCGAAGAGTGAGGTGGTCAACACCAGGGCCGTCTGACCCACGAGGCCGGCCTGGAGGAGCAGCGAGTGACGGGTGAATTGGGTGACGACGTAGAGGAGAAGAAGGAGGAGCAAGGAGAGCAGCAGTGGAACGAGGAGGTTCAGGGTAAATGTCTGCTGGGTCAGGGTAAGGACCAGGGCGAGGATCACAAAGGTGGAGGGTAGCACCCATGTGAGCACCACGCTCACTCGTGCGGCTACCACATCCTCATCGTAGGTATGCGGCAACAGCGTGCGACCAATCGGTACCGGTAGATCACCACGCCGCAGGATAGTGATCGCGCTACGGAGCCGATCCACCGCCTGTGCAGCGGCAACACGGGTCTGGGCAACACTCCCCTGCCAGCGCTGCAAATTGCTCTGGGCAGCGGTCAGGGCCAGATTCAGACTCTGCTCCGTACGCCCCAAGGCTTGCTGCACCTCACTGGTGATTATCCACGCCAGACGCTGACGCTCCTCCATGGTGGCCCGCTGCTGAAGTTCACGCAGACCCAAGGCGAGTTGATCGTAGCGCTGCTGCACCTGCTGCAACATCTGCTGTACCTGCTCATCACGGCGCTGCTGGCGTGCGTAGACGATCGCGGCAATAATCGCACAGGTTGCCGGGAAGGCTACTACCAGATTATTCTGCAGCCAGGCCAGCAGACTGGTCGTCGCAATCAGGAGTAGACCACTCCAGAGCGTGTAGACCAGCAGTGCGCATGGTATCCAGAGCCAGAGTGGGAGGAGCAGGATCGCCTGAAGGACGATGGCCAGATAGACGTAGGTAAGAAGTGATGTGGGTGCGAAGAGCTGCACCCCCCCCGCCAACACCACCTGAATAAGCAGGAAGAGGAGTTGAAGCCAGCGCGGCAGGCGTCGTGCCGGTACCAGGATCACGAGCAGTAGGTGCACTCCACAGAAGAGGAGGGGCCACCCCAGAGACTGCAGCCCTTGGGCACGCCCGGGCAGACTGATCGCCGTGGCGAGAAGCGCCAGGATCGTGATGATCTGGACGGCAATCGGCCGGGTCGTCAACCAGCGTGATGAGACTGGATGGGGAGCAACACGCTTCATCGTCTGTCTGATGGATGGCTGGAGAAGTGGACTCTCCGCACGATTCCTCCACTGCGAGGATCGACAAGCAGTGGTGCTCAGTTGCGCACCACGTCACTAGTGTAGCACGTCTAGTGAGAGGTCTGCTCAGAACTCGCTACCTGGTGGGCGTAGCCGTTCAAGAAGCAGAAAGCCGAGTGCAGTAGTGAGCATCAGGATGCTACTCATCGCCAGCGCTTGGCCATAGTTGATGGCACCAGGCTGACCGAGAAAGCGGAAGATCATCACGGGGATCGTGGGTGTCTCGGGTCGGGCTAAGAGGAGTGTTGCCCCAAATTCTCCCATGGAGACGGTAAAGGCAAAAATGGCCCCCGTGGCCAGAGCGGGCGCAAGCTGTGGTAACTCGACCCGTAGCCAGGCGATCAGCGGCGTCGCCCCAAGCATGGCTGCAGCCTCGCGCTGGTGGGGCGTACGGGCCCGAAGCGCAGGGAGCAGCGCCCGAATCACAAATGGGAGGGCAACCAGGCTGTGGAGCAGTGGGACCAGCCATGGTGAGGCACGCAAGCTGCCAAGCCCCAGGGTATTGAGGGCCACCAGATAGCCGAGCCCTAGAGTAACCGCGGAGATACCGAGGGGGAGCATGAAGAGGGCGTCGAGGAGGGTAGTCGTGAACAACGGCCTTTCCCGGAGCTTCTGCCTGCTCTGGAGCAGGTATGCCGCAGGGATACCTACCAGCAGCGCCAGCATGGTCGTGGTGGCAGCAATGCGCAACGAGTTGAAGAGTGCACTGGTAGGCGGCACGAAGAAGGCCGATCCGGTGCGATTTTCGGTGAGTGCGCTGTAGGCAGTTAGGGTGAATGGATAGGCCGATCCCGGTGCAGCCAGCAGCGATCGTACGACTAGAGCCAGCAGTGGTGCACCGAGCAGCAGCACGATGAGCAGGCTGTTGAGCCCTACCAGCAGCCGTGCCGCCAGACTGCGTGGCCGACGGCTGGTGATCTCACGGGCCTGAAGCTCCAGTGGTACAGCCGTACGCGTCGCGAGCCGTGCATAGATGAGGCTCAGTAAAAGGGTACAGAGAGCCTGAATGAGTGCTAGGGTGGCCGCACTGTCAAGCCGGAGCAGTTGGGCAGTCTGACGATAGATCTCAACCTCGAGTGTCGCCATGCGTGCGCCACCCAGGATGACGATGACCCCGAAACTGGTGAAGCTGAACATGAAGACCAGCAGTGCCGCCGCTCCTACAACGGGCAGTAGAAGGGGCAGGGTCACGCGTAGCAGGGTCTGCAGGCGTGTCGCACCGAGCATGGTTGCTCCTTGCTCCAGACGCGGATCAAGGTGTTGCCAGAAGCCCCCGACGAGGCGCAGAACGATCGTGTAGTTGTAGAAGATGTGGGCGAGAAGTACCAAGCCCAGACCCGTGCTGACGCGGGGGGCAGGTAGGCCAAACGCCCCCAGGAGTTGACTGAGCAGCCCCTGGGGGCCGAGGAGTGCACCAAAGGCCGTGGCAACAACGACCGTTGGTAAGACGAAAGGCACGCCGGCAACTGCCCGTAGGAACCCCTTACCCGGAAAGGTGTAGCGTGCAAAGACGTACGCTCCCGGCAGACCCAGAGCCAGCGTCAAGAGCGTTGAGAGGAGAGCCTGCCAGATGGTGAAGCCGAGCACACGCCAGTAGTAACGCTCGCTCAGCGCCACTACGGCCCCCTCCAGGCCAGCGGCAAAGCTCAGCCGCAGGATCGCCCAGAGGGGGAGGAGAAAGAGCAGCAGGTAGAAACTCAGGGGCAGCAGGTAGAAGCCCCAAAGCAGCAAGCGTCCGGCTGGAGTAGTGGTGCGGCTCACCTCAGCACGATCTCCGTCCACTCGGTGATCCAGCGCTCACGGTTCTGCTCAATCATCTCCGGGCTGAGGGCGGCAGGCTGAGGTGGCAGTTGAGCAAAACGGGTAAAGATTTCTGGTAGGTTTGCCTCCGGATTGGCTGGATAGACGAACATCTGGAGCGGGATGTCGGATTGGAAGGTTGGCTGGAGCATAAAGTCGATGAAGTGGCGTGCGAGCTCTTCATTCTTGGTTCCCTTCAGGACACCAACAAACTCAATCTGACGAAAGACCCCACCGGGGATCACCAGATTGTCCGTCGGTGGCTCTTCGAGGGCTCCCTCGCTGAAGAAGAGCTCAGCGGCGGGGCTGGTTGAGTAGCTCACTACCAGTGGGTAGGGCCCTCTGCCACTACTCCCACTAAACTGGGTGTAGTAGGCCTCGGACCAACCCGGGCTGACCGCTACCTCATTCGCACGCAGATCGCGCCAGAAGTCGCGCCAACTATAGCCCGGCCCCTCGCCGAAGTGGGCAATCGTCGCAAGCAGGAAGGCCAGTCCGGGCGAGGAGGTAGCCGGATTCTGCACCACCAACTGGCCGCGCCAGGCTGGCTGCACAAGCTCCTCGAGGCTCGTGGGTGGTGTGCGACCACTCGCTTCGAGGGTCGCCCGATCGTAGTTGATGAGGACGTAGCCAACGTCTACCGGCAGCAGGCGCTGCTGCGGATCGAGCTGCAGTTCAGAGGGGATAGCAGCAAGCTCGGGTGACGCATAGGGTAGGAAGATGTCAGCTGCCAGAGCACGGCTCAGGAAGGTGTTGTCGACACCGAAGAAGATATCGGCCAGGGGCGCATCACGGCTGAGGATCGCCTGGTTGAGCGCGCTACCGGTATCACCAGCCTTGAGAAACTCAACCGTGGCCCCGGTCTCCTGCTGGAAGGCATCAAGCACCTCCTGACTGATACTGAAGCTGTCGTGGCTCATCACGACCAGACGCTTGGGCGTAGTCGTTGGTGCGGGGGCGGCAGTAGGTGTGGCTGGTATGGCTGCAGGCGTACTACACGCAGCAAGCAGGAGCAGACTCAAGAGCAGGATTGCTTTCCGACGTATCACCAGGAAGCTCCTTTCAACAGATCGCTACACCAAAAAATAGCAAGGGCCGCCGACCTGTGCTGGAAGGATCGGCGGCCCTGAGGCTGCAGAATGCTTCCCTACGCTGGCATGATCCAGGTCAGGTTCGACGGGTACGCGGCATCGATCTGGCCGCAATCTCAGCCGGGCTCACCCGGCTCCCCGAGCTCAACAAGTTGTATTTGTTCACTACCCTTGCACCAATCGTAGCATGGCTCATGTCGTGCGTCAACTGTGGGGATGGTCGGGCAGCCGCAACCCCAACCGCCCCTCCGGGGAGGCGTGGAGGGCGCAGCCCGCCACAAAAAAACCAACCTAACCCTGGTACCACCAAATAGCCATGGCGCAGCCGGAATTCACGCCTGGCTTATACAGAAATCTTACAGAGTTGTACGGAATTATCACGCTCGCTATGCTACAATACGGGCAGCAGCGTAGGCCAGATTGCCGACTTCAGCGCTAGCCACTCAACACAAACGAACCCAACCCAGAAACGAGGGATACCCGCATGAGACTTGAGCGCTTTACCGAGAAGGCGCAGGATGCATTCCAGACCGCCCAGGAGATCATGCAAGAGCAGCACCACACGCAGTTGGACGTGGAGCATGTCTTTCTCGCCATGCTGCGCCAACGCGACGGGGTGGCTGCACGCGCCCTGACCCGGTTGAATGTAGAGCCTGAAACGATTGCCCAGCGTGTTGAGCGCGAACTGGAGAAGTCACCCAAAGTCTATGGCCAGTACGGCCTGGGCAACCAGGTCTACGTCACCCCGCGTACGCAGCGCCTCGTGAAACGTGCCGAAGAAGAGGCGAATCGCCTCGGCGACCAGTATGTCGGGATCGACCACCTCCTGATCGCGCTGAGCGGGGAGCGTGAGGGTGCCTCGACCCGTATTCTCAACAGCTTCCACATTGATCAGGAGCGTATCTACCAGGCCTTGATGGAGATCCGTGGTGCCCAGCGTACAGACGATCCCACGGCCGAGAGCCGCTACGAGATCCTGGAGAAGTACTCGACCGATCTCACCAAGATGGCCCGTGATGGTCAACTCGATCCGGTGATCGGCCGTGAGAGCGAAATCACCCGGGTGATCCGCATCCTGTCGCGACGTACGAAGAACAACCCCGTGCTTGTCGGCGAGACGGGTGTCGGTAAGACGGCCATTGCCGAAGGGTTAGCCCAGCGGCTCATTGGCGGCGATGTGCCACCAACACTGCGCGATCGGAAACTCCTGGCCCTCGATCTGGCTGGAATGGTTGCTGGGTCCAAGTTTCGCGGCGAGTTTGAAGAGCGCCTGAAGGCCGTCATGGATGAGGTGCGCAACGCCAAGGGGAAGGTCATCCTCTTCATCGATGAACTGCACACGGTTGTCGGTGCAGGTGCAGCCGCCGGAAGCATCGATGCCAGCAATATGCTCAAGCCGGCCCTGAGCCGTGGCGAGATCCAGGTACTTGGCGCAACTACCATCAATGAGTACCGCAAGCATATCGAGAAGGATGCTGCCCTGGAGCGCCGGTTCAGCCCGGTCTTTGTCGAAGAGCCGGATATTGAAACGACACTCGAGATGCTGCGCGGCCTGCGGAAGCGCTATGAGGAGCACCATCAGCTGACCATCAGCGATGAGGCGATCAGCGCCGCGGTACAGCTTTCGAGCCGCTACATCAACGATCGCTTCCTTCCCGATAAGGCGATCGACCTGATTGATGAGGCGAGCGCCAAGCTCCGTATCGATATCTTCTCTATGCCCCCCGACCTGAAGCTGAAAGAAGCGGAACTGCGCAAACTGCAACAGGAGGAGGAAGAGGCCGGGGCTCGTCGCGACTACGAGCGTGCAGCGATCCTCCGTGCCAGTTTCCTGGCCCTCCAGTCGGAGTTTGACGCCGAGCGATCGACCTGGTTGCACTCGGCGAACCTTGATGAAGTGGTTGATGGCGAAGATGTGGCCCAGATCGTCTCCAGCTGGACGGGCGTACCAGTGAGCCGTATGCTCGAGAGTGAGCGCGAGAAGTTGGTGCACATGGAGGATCGCCTGCACCAGCGGGTGATCGGACAGCACGAGGCCGTGGTTGCCCTTGCTGATGCGATTCGGCGTGCGCGAAGTGGTCTGCGCGATCCGCGCCGCCCCATCGGCAGCTTCATCTTCGTTGGTCCAACCGGGGTTGGGAAAACAGAACTCGCCAAAGCCCTGGCCGAGTTCATGTTTGATAGCGATGACGCCATGACCCGCGTCGATATGAGTGAATTCCAGGAGCGGCACACGGTCAGCCGGCTGATCGGCGCCCCCCCAGGCTACGTCGGCTACGATGAGGGTGGCCAGCTTACGGAGAGTATCCGCCGCCGGCCATACCAGGTGGTCCTCTTTGATGAGATTGAGAAGGCCCATCCCGATGTCTTCAACGCGCTGCTCCAACTCCTCGACGATGGTCGCCTGACCGATGCCCAGGGGCGCACCGTAGACTTCCGTAACGCCGTGATTATCATGACGAGCAATGCGGGTACGGAGCATCTGCAGGGTGGAGGGATTGGTTTCTCGACGGCCCCCCAGGGTACGCCGAAGAGCTTAGATCTCAAAGATGCACGGCGTAAGGTGAATGACGCGCTGAAGCAGACCTTCCGCCCGGAGTTCCTCAACCGCATTGATGAGATTATTCTCTTCAACCCATTGACCATGCAGGATCTCACCCAGATCGTCGACCTTCAGGTTGGCGAGCTCGTAGGGCGCCTGCGCGAGCAGAAGATCAGCCTCAGCCTGACCCAGGCCGTCAAAGAGTATCTGGTGCTGGAGGGCTTTAATCCGGTCTATGGTGCCCGACCGCTGCGCCGAACGGTCCAGCGTCTGCTCGAAACGCCAATCTCACGCGAGCTGCTGCGCGGTGGTTTCAAAGAGGGTGACGTGATCGAGGTTGACATGGAGGATGGCCAACTGCTCTTCCAGCATGGCGGGATCTTAGCGATTGAGCAGAAGCATCCGGCTGAACCACTCGGCGCGTAGCCCAACGTGGCCATCCCGGTCTACGGCGAACCCTTATGCTTCGCCAACGGCACGCGCTTTCGGCTCCTGCTCGCTCGTTGGATGGGTGGTGCAGAGTGGAACAGAGAGCTCAACACTGGTTCCATGGGCCGGTACTGAGCTTATCCGTAGCTCTGCACCAATGCGCTCAGCCCGCTCGTGCATGTTGAGCAGGCCGAACGCCACGCCTGCACGGGAGTGTGCTTCTACTTCCGTCAGATCGAACCCGCCTCCATCATCCTGTACGCAAGCGATCAACCGCTGATGCTCCACGCGCAACTGGATGCTGATCTCCGTGCCCTGCGCATGTTTGTGGGCGTTACTCGTTGCCTCTTGGAGGATCATGAAGACCGCAGCTTCCTGCTCGGCAGGGAGCCGGGGAATAGCGCTGGTAACCTCGAGTCGTAGCTGGATGCCCCTCCCTGAAGCATCGTGCCAGCGCTCCACATAGCGCTGAAGGGCTACGTGTAGGCCCTGCGTCTCTAACCCGAGCGGGCGTAGCTCAAAGAGGAGCGTACGAATCTCGTGTAAGGCCTTGTTGACCAGAGTGGTCATGGTCGCAAGCTCCGCAGGGACCTGTTCGGGCATCGCCCTGAAGAGTCGCTTGACAAACTCAATACTCATCGCAATGGCCGCAATACTCTGCGTCGGCCCGTCATGGAAGTCGCGGGCAATGGCACGGCGCACCTCAGCCTCTTTAGTAAGAAGACTCTCATGCTCCTGCCGGAGGCTCTGGTAGAGCCGGGTGTTTTCGATCGCAATCGCTGCCTGAGCCGCCAGTGTCGTCAGCAGTTGCATATCCTGATCGGTGAAGGGGCGACCATCAAGGGTATTGAGCAGTTGCATGGCACCGATGATTCGCCCTTTCAGGCGCATCGGTACGCAGAGGATTGAGCGCGTGGTGAAGTCGGTATCACGACCGATGACGTTGTACCAGCGGCTATCCTGAACCACATCATTGACGATCTGACCGACACCATGCGTAACGACCCAGCCCACAATCCCACAATCAGCAGGCATACGAAACTGGCGCGCATCACCCGGAATCTCGAGCACGAGCTCGCCGCTCGTCGGATCGAGCAGAAAAATTGAGCAACGCTCTGCACCAACGGCCTGCGGCACACGCACCTTCATCTCGTGCAGCAGTTGGGGGAGGTCGAGGTTCGCCACGAGCGTCTGGCTCAACTCATGGAGCAGGTTTAACTCACGGAGCTCGCGCCGTGCACGACTGAGCATCGCGAGTTTATCAGCCTCACTGCCAATCGCCTGCGCCAGCAGCACCAGGAGATCTTCATCCTGACTGAGCGGGCTCATGGTCGCACCTTGCCGTAATGGATCATCAACGATCAGGTGGAGGAGGCCAACACCCTGATCGCCACTCTTCAGCGGTAGCTCGATCAAGAGGTGGCTATCAGTAAGGGCGTAACTGCTCACGATCGGCTCACTCTGGTCTGTGTGGCGCGTAAAGCTCTGGTAGGTACGCTCAGTCAGCCTACCCACCTCCGCCTCGGGCTCGCCACATGTGAGCCCCACCGCCTCGCCGTAGGGGCTGATGTAGAAGAGTCGACCGGCTTGCCCTGGCCAGGCATAGATCAGGCGCTCGAGCACGGCCTTCAGGAGTGTCTCGATGCTCTGATACTCTTCCGTGCTGAGGAGCCAACTCAGAAACTCACGCTGGCGCCGACTGATACCGATGAACGACATACCGTCACCTCGATCAATTCGAGACATCCCAGTCTAGCTCAATATAAACCTCGTCACCAATCGTTACTACCGGATAGGTGGGTAGACGCAGCCCCACAGGCGGGATCAGGCTCTTTCCACTTCGCACGCTGTAGGCCCAGCCATGCCACGGGCATGTGACACTATCGGCAATCAATACTCCCGTGGAGAGTGAACCACCCTCATGCCGGCAACTATCGCTAAAGGCGTAGATCGTTCCCTCAACGTTGGCGAGCGCTACTGGTAACCCATCGATAGCAACAAACGCCATGCGCCCTGGTGCCAGTTCACCGGAACGCAATACACGAACAAGCTCTTTTGCCACTACCACAACCTCCTAGTCTCTGGGGCGATCAACTGGATGCAACATCTCAGCCACGATCAACGTCATAGCCAGTAGCGGGATGTCGGTGCGGCTGATGGAACGCTGCATCCACTGGAGTCCGGGGGTATAGTCCTCTGGGCAGGAAGCGACGCTATCGAGGAGGAGATCTATGGACACCAGACGGATCAGCCGGAGCCGTAGTGGACGCATCGTTGCCGGTGTGGCCAGCGGTATTGCACCTTACCTACGTATCGATCCGATGACCGCTCGTCTTGCCTTTATCATTCTAACCCCGATCAATGGGTTTGGCCTGTTACTCTACCTCATTCTCTGGTTGATTGTTCCCAACGAGGATAGCC
>CAIWUD010000491.1 GCA_903915775.1 uncultured Chloroflexota bacterium
CTTTCCTGGCTTCTGATCGGTTCGGTGCCCGTGACTATCTCGTACGGGAGGTGGTTGTGGAATGGTCGTTCCACTGTCGCTCCACAGGCGTCATGATACCGTCACTGTGCATAGAACGCAAGTGCGGTGATGAGCGTGTATTTGGTAGAGTCCCACTTCTGTGGTATGCTTCAACTACTATGCCAGAGTTTCTCACGCTACCTGGGAACCTTCGCCTGATTGTCGAAGAGTTGCCCCATACCTATTCCGTTTCAATGGGCTGCTTTATTGCAGCCGGATCACGCCATGAAGCCCATGTTCACAGTGGCGCGGCCCATTTTATTGAGCATATGCTCTTCAAGGGTACGCAGCACTACCCAAACGCGCGGCTGATCTCGCAGACGATTGAAGGGGTTGGTGGTCTGCTCAACGCCTCAACTTCCTACGAGTCGACCATCTATTATACGAAGGTGGCAACAATCCACCTGGATCGAGCGATCGATCTGCTTGGCGATATGATGATGCGTCCCCTCTTCGATCTCCAGGAGTTGGAGAAGGAGCGGCGGGTCATCATTGAGGAGCTGCGCGGCCTGCAGGATGTTCCCGGCGATTGGGTGCACGAGCTCCTCCAGCAGACGATGTGGGCGCATACGCCCCTTGGTCGTGATATTGCCGGTAGTGTTGAGACGGTCGGTGCCCTGCGACGCAACGATCTGACGGAGTTCTGGCAACGCCACTACAACCGCTCGAACATGGTCATCTCGGTGGCTGGCAATGTGCGGACAGCTGAGGTCTTTGAGCGAGTTGGATCAGCCTTTGAGGCGCTGACCCACGGAATACCTACCCATCCCCAACCACGGCCCCTTTCGGTGGCAGGCCCACGCCTGACCATGCTCAGCCGTGATACCGAACAGGGCAACTTCTGCCTAGGGCTGCCGGGCTTGGCCTACACCGACGACGATCGTCGTGCACTACAGGTGCTCGACTCGATCCTCGGTGGCGGCATGACGTCGCGCCTCTTCCAGATCCTCCGTGAGGATCACGGCTTGGCCTACCACGTGGGCTCCTACCATAGCGATCTCTCGGATAGTGGAACTTGGGTGATCTACGGCAGCGTTGATCCCGAATCGATGCGCGATGCCGTGGCGCTGGTCCTCGATATTCTGCGTGACCTGGTACATCATGGCGTGACCGCTGAGGAGTTGGCGATGGTCAAGGAGCAGGTCAAGGGTGGGATGCTTCTCTCACTCGAGGATACCTGGTCGGTGGCTTCGCGCAATGGTGCCCACCTGCTCCGCTACGGCCAGGTCATCCCGGTTGAGCAGGTGATGGCAGAGGTTGAGGCGGTGAGTGCCGCCGATCTGCTGCGGGTCGCCGCACGCCTGATGCGTAGCGAAGCGCTGCACCTGGCCGTGATTGGACCCTACAACGATGATGATCGCCAGGAGCTTGAAGCCATCGTCGCGGAGGTACTCTAGTGGCTCAGATTGGGATCGTTGGCGCGGGCGTCGCTGGGCTGGCCGCGGGTCGGGCCCTGACCCGGGCTGGACATCTGGTGACAATCGTGGAGAAGAGCCGTGGGGTGGGCGGACGCGTCGCCACGCGGCGTGTCGCCGGGTTCAGCATCGACCATGGCGCCCAGATGGTGAAAGCGCCGAGTGCTGAACTGCTTGAGCTCGTGCACGAGACGGGTTCGGCCTACGATCTCACCGCGCCAGTCTGGATCGTTGATGGCGCAGGCCGCGTGATCAGCGGTGATCCGGCGATGAATAGCGAGCCGAAGTGGGTCTGGCCGGGTGGCAATACGGCTCTGGCCAAACATCTGGCCGCTGGCCTCTCCCTACGCCTAGAGACAACGGTGGTGGCCATTGGGCCTACTGGTACCGGGTATGAGCTGATCGATGCCGAAGATACGCGTATCGGCCCGTTCGATGCCCTGTTGCTGACTGCGCCCGCTCCGCAAAGTGCGGGGATCATCGCCGCCAGTGATCTCGATGCCAACGACCGCGCCGCCCTCCTCGCAGCGCTGCAACCTGTCCACTATCGGCCATGCCTCTCCCTGGCCCTGGCCTACCCGCAGCGTCCCGAGCCACCCTGGTATGCCCTGGTCAACCTGGATCGGAACCATGCCATCTCCTGGCTCGCCTGTGAGCACGCCAAACCAGGTCGCGCCCCGGCGGGCCATGGTTTGATGCTCGCTCAGATGAGCCCCGCCTGGAGCCAGGCCAACTGGGATCTCCTGGCGAAGGGAACCTACACTCCCGGGGCTACGTTTCCGGCACCTGCCGCCGAAGTCCATGCCCTGGTCTGTGCCCTGCTCGACATGGATCTGGGGCAGCCCCTCTGGGTCGATGCCCACCGTTGGCGCTATGCCTTGGCCGATGCAGCCTATGACGCCACGCTCAGCAGCGGCCGTGCAGGAATCTTCCTGGCTGGCGACATGGAGTATGGCCAAGGGCGTGTACACCTTGCGATTACGAGTGGCTGGGCTGCCGCACGGCGGATCAGCGCTGCCCTGGCTGGGTAGACGGGAACACCCACCCTGTATCGCTTCATGGAGTTAATACCTCTTGCCCCCACCCCACCCCTCCCCCGTTGGGGGAGGGAGCCGGAAGCCTCCCCCCAGCGGGGGGAGGTTGGGAGGGGGGCGTCTGTGCCAACTGTATAAGGCAGTAGACCCACTCCACTACTGCCCCTGGCGTAGAGTGGTGACGAGGCGCTCGGCAGCAGGGCCACGCCCAAAAGCGAGGGTGATCGGCGCTGTGGTACCGGGGTAGTAGGCTGTCGGCCCTAGGGCGACAGCGGTGGCACCGAGGGCAGCCATGGCTCTGGTCTGTTCGGCGCTACTGGCTGCGGCCGGTAGGATGATCAGCGCATCGCCCGTGCTGGGCAGCGGCGCGCCACTGTAGACGCCGACAGTTGCTACACCCCAGCCTAGGTAGCGCACCGAGTCGCTCTGGTAGGCAGCCTCTGGCAGATAGATCTGCAGCGTCTGCAGGGCGGGGTCGTTGCTACGCCGGACTGCGCTGAGCGCACGGCCCATGCTCGTCTGAATCAGATCAAACTCCTGGTAGACCTGAGGTGTGGTCGGCATCACCCCAAAGTAGAGCCAGCTGTTGAAGGCTAGGCTGAGCGCAAGGAGGGTGGCGATGAGTCCGCTGCGCCAGGC